>NZ_JAMYNW010000009.1:0-260053 GCF_040319365.1 Mesorhizobium sp. M0923
AGCCTCCGCCAAGCTCAACTGGCCCGTCTGCTTCACTGCCATCGCGATTCCCTCAGACCGTCCACCTCAGAGAATCACAATCAGCGAATTACGCAACAGGCCCCTTGTGGGAGAAGGTGGATTGGCGCGCAGCGCCAAGACGGTTGAGGGGCGCTGGACGAAGTGCGGTTTTGCCAAGCTGGAACACCCCTCATCCGACCGAGCTACGCTCGGCCACCTTCTCCCACAAGGGGAGAAGGAAAGACCGCACCCGTTGGCAGCGCCAACGAAGCTCGACTGTTTCACAAGCGCAATGTGCACAGCGTCACAAACCGCTTGACGTGAAAGCGCGTTGGGTCAATCTTCACTGCCAAGAATAAAATACTACTGAGCGGAAAACGCCTGGGCAGTTCAACGTGAGCGTCGATGACGCCTCGCGAGATTGCGGCTGTTGCCGATAGGGAACATCAAAAATGGGGAATCCACGTAAATGAGCACGATAGTCACCACCTTGGTGCCGCCTGCCGAAGGGCAGCTGCACCGGAACATCGATTGGCGCGGCGCCTTTTGGGTGGCAAGCGGCGTTCCGGCCCTTGTCCTGTTTTCGATCGGCGGCATTGCCGGCACCACCGGAACGCTGGCCTTCATGATCTGGACCGCATCCATGATCATGGGCTTCCTGCAATCCTTCACCTATGCGGAAATCGCCGGCCTGTTCCCGAACAAGTCCGGCGGCGCCTCGATCTATGGCGCCACCGCGTGGCTGCGCTATTCGAAATTCATCGCGCCGCTTTCGGTGTGGTGCAACTGGTTCGCCTGGTCGCCGGTGCTGTCGCTCGGCTGCTCGATCGCCGCCGCCTATATCCTCAATGCGCTGGCGCCGGTGCCGCTGTTCACCGACACTTCGCCGGAAGTCGCCGCCTATATCGCGGCCCATGCCGGAACCAGCGCCGCCGACGCCATCACCGCGGTCACCACTGCGGCGACGCCGGCGATCCGCAACTGGACGCTTTACGGTCATACGCTTGGCCCGGTTTCCTTCACCTTCAATGCCACCTTCTTCATCGGCGCGGTGCTGATGCTGATCATCTTCTCCATCCAGCATCGCGGCATCCTTGGCACCGCCAACGTGCAGAAATATATCGGCCTGCTCGTCATCATCCCGATGCTGATCGTCGGCGTGGTGCCGATCGTCACCGGCCAGATCGACTGGGCAAACTTTTCGCCGCTGGTCCCGCTCGCGGCAGCCTACGCGCCGGAGCCCGGCGCGTGGAACATCGCAGGCTGGACGCTCGTTCTCGGCGGCATGTTCATCGCGGCATGGTCGACCTACGGTTTCGAGACCGCCGTCTGCTACACCTCCGAGTTCAAGAACCCGGGCACCGATACCTTCAAGGCGATCTTCTATTCCGGCCTTCTGTGCATGCTGCTGTTCATCCTGGTGCCGTTCACCTTCCAGGGCGTGCTCGGCTTGAACGGCATGCTGGCGACGCCGATCGTCGACGGCTCCGGCGTTGCCGATGCGCTGGCTGGCATGGTCGGCGGCGGACAGCTGATCCACAGCCTGCTGGTCATGCTGATGATCCTGGCGCTGGTGCTCTGCATCATGACGGCGATGGCCGGCTCTTCGCGCACGCTCTACCAGGGTTCGGTCGACGGCTGGCTGCCGCGCTACCTCAGCCACGTCAACGAGCACGGTGCGCCGACGCGGGCGATGTGGACCGACTTGATCTTCAACCTGATTGTGCTGGCCATCGCTTCGGCCGACGCGACGAGCTTCTTCTTCATCCTCGCCGTGTCGAATTGCGGCTACATCATCTTCAACTTCCTCAACCTCAATGCCGGCTGGATCCACCGCATCGACAATGGCCACATTGCGCGGCCATGGAAGGCGCCGAGCTGGCTGCTCGGCCTCGGCGCTATCTTTGCCTATGTCAACGCGGTCTTCATGGGCGCCGGCGCCAAGGTCTGGAACCCGATGGCATTGTGGGCCGGGCTGATCACGGCCGCCTTGATCATCCCGGTGTTCTGCTTCCGGCACTACATCCAGGACAAAGGCAAGTTCCCCGACCACATGCTGGCCGATCTCGGCATGAACTCGTCCGACCTCGCAGTGCGAAAGGCGGGCATGCTGCCCTACCTGACGCTGATCGCCGGCGTCGCGGTGATGCTGCTCGCCAACTGGCTGTTCGTCATCTGAGGCTTGCCTTGAGAGCAATTCCAGGAAAAGGTGTGAACGGTTTTCCGGCCGGAATTGCCTCAAAACAAAAAATAGAGCGGTTCGGCGTTTCCGTGAAACGATGAACCGTTCTACGGATTGGGCGCGCGATGCGCGCTCGATCGCTTGCATTTTGTTCTTGCTTTGTGCCGGCAGCTATGCTACTAATCCCGCCATGGTGCTGATTCGCCCCGAGACCCGCCGCTGAGGCGGGTTTTTCGTTTCTGGGCCTATTCTGGCTCAATCGATCTTGATGAACACGCCCTTGGTGTTGAGATATTCGTCAAGGTGTTCGGCGCCGCCCTCGCGGCCGTAGCCGCTCATCTTGTAGCCGCCGAAGGGCACGGCCGGATCGATGGCGTGATAGGTGTTGACCCAGACCGAGCCGGCGCGGATCTTTTGCGACAGCCGGTGGGCGGTGGCGAGATTTTGGGTGAAGACCCCTGCAGCCAGGCCGTAAGGCGTGTTGTTGGCCCGCTCGACCGCCTCGTCCAGCGTATCGAACGGCAAGGCTGAAATCACCGGCCCGAAGATCTCCTCGCGCGCGATCTTCATATCGTCCGAGACGCCGGCAAAGACAGTCGGCGCGACGAAATTGCCGGCGGCAAGCGCGCCTTCCACAAGCCGGGTGCCTCCGGTGACGAGTTTCGCCCCTTCTGCAGTACCGGCCTCGAGGTAACCGGTGACCCGTTGCAACTGCTTTTCGGAGACGAGCGGGCCGATCTCGGTCGCCGGGTCGATGCCGTCGCCGACCCTGAGACCCTTGGCGTATGCCGCGAGACGCTCGATGAACTCGTCATGGACCGCGCGTTCGACGAAAAGGCGCGAACCGGCGATGCAGATCTGGCCGGAATTGGCGAACACCGACATCGCGGCCACCGGCACCGCTTTGTCGAGATCGGCATCGGCGCAGACGATGACCGGCGACTTGCCGCCAAGCTCCAGCGAGACGCGCTTGAGGTTGCCGGCCGAGGCGCGCACGATCGACTGGCCGGTCGCCGTCGAGCCGGTGAAGACGATTTTGTCGACGCCCATGTGCTCGGCGAGTGCGGCGCCCGCCTCGGTGCCGGTGCCGGTGACGATGTTGACGACGCCTTCCGGGACGCCGGCCTCGTTCATGATGTCGGCGATCAGCAGTGGCGTCAGCGGCGCCTCTTCCGATGGTTTCAGCACGATGGTACAGCCGGTCGCCAGCGCCGGGCCGATTTTCCAGATCGACGCGGCGGTCGGCGCGTTCCAGGGAATGATGGCGCCGACGACGCCGACCGCCTCCTTGCGGGTGAAGGAGACGATTTCGCCGGGCAGCGAGTTCTCGATCGTCTCGCCGTGCAGCGCCGTCGCCATGCCGGCATAATAGCGCAGCATGCCGATGACGCGGTTGCGATTGGCGCGGGTGCGCACGATCGGCATACCCATGTCGGTGGTGTCGGAGAGGCTGATCTCTTCCCAGTTCTTTTCGAAGAGATCGGCGATCCTCAGCAGCAGTACCTGCCGCTCGTAAGGTTTGAGCCGGCTCCACGGTCCTTCGAACGCCTTGCGGGCGGCAGTCACCGCCAAGTCGATGTCGAGGCGGTCTCCGCGCGGCACCGTGGCGATGACCGCGCCGGTGGCAGGATTGCGGGTCTCCATGGTCCGGCCGGAGCGGGCATCGACCCAGCCACCGCCGATGAACATCTGGCGATGGCGTCCGTCGATCGGCAGCCGCAGCGGTGCCTGAGCTATGGTCATGACGGTCCTCCTCCGGCACCTACGCCTGGTGGGCGGATTAAACCGCCGGAGGTCACATTTGCCAACAGCTCTATTCGGCCGCCAGGGCCAGTTGCGGCCTTTCGTTCTTTTCTTCCGTCTCGGCCGGCTGCTCCACCACCTTCTTGGGCTCCCGGCCGAAGAACAGCGCGTAGGCTGCCGGCAGGACAAGGATGGTCAGCACCGTGGCGACCAGGATGCCGCCCATCATGGCATAGGCGAGCGGCCCCCAGAAGACGCCGCGCGAGATCGGGATCAGCGCCAGCACCGCCGTCAGCGCCGTCAGCACGATCGGCCGGAACCGGCGAACGGCCGAGCCGATGATGGCCTCGGAGCGCTCCACGCCGGCGGCGATGTCCTGGTCGATCTGATCGACCAGGATGATCGAGTTTCGCATGATGATGCCGAGCAGGGCGATAACACCGAGGATGGCGACGAAGCCGAACGGCGCACCGCTGATCAAAAGTGCCGCCGCCGCACCGATGATGCCGAGCGGACCGGTCGCCAGCACCAGCATCGCCTTCCCGAAATGCTGCAGCTGGATCATCAGCAGCACGACGATGACCGCCAGCATGACTGGAGCTTTCGCCGCAATCGAGGCCTGGCTTTCGGCCGCATCCTCGGCGCCGCCCTGGATCTCGATCTTGTAGCCGGGTGCGAGGCCGGCGCGCAGGCCCGACATCTCGCCATACATTTTCATGGCGACATCGTTCGGCTGCACGCCATCCGGCAGCGTGGCGCGTACGCTGATGGTCGGCAAGCGGTCGCGCCGCCATTCGACGCCTTGCTCCAGCACCGGGACAATCTTGGCGACCTGCGACAGCGGCACGGAGCCACCGAAATCCGTCGGGATATAGACGGAATCGACCGCCGACAGCAGGTGACGGCTTGCCTCCGGTTCGCGGGCGACGATCGAAACCGTCTCCTCGCCGTCGCGGAAGTCATCGAGCGGCGCTCCCGACATGGTCGCCTGCAGCATCTGGCGGATGCGCTGCGAGGTGACGCCGAGCGCACGGGCGCGATCCTGGTCGATCACCAGCTTCATCGCCGGCACCGGCTCCAGCCAGTCGTCGTGGATGGCGCCGAGCAGCGGATTTGCCTGGAACTTCGCCTTCACCTCGTCGGCGATGCGGCGCACCTCTTGGCGATCCGGACCCATGACGCGCATCTGCACCGGCCAGCCGGTCGGCGGACCAAGGAACAGGCGGTCGACCTTGGCGCGGATCGACGGGAAATCCTCGGCCAGGATGGTGCGCAGCTTGACAATCAGCCGCTCGCGGGCCGGTTCGTCATTGGCCATCACCAGAAGCTGGGCGAAATTCGGATTGCGAAGCTGCTGGTCGAGCGGCAGGAAGAAACGCGGCGCGCCTTCGCCGATATAGGTGGCGATGAAGCGCTTGTCCTTGTCGTCCATCATCCTGGCTTCGAGCGCCTTGGCCTGTGTCTCGACTTCCTTGATGCTGGTGCCTTCCGGTAGCCAGAGGTCGACAAGGATTTCCGGGCGCGACGATTGCGGGAAGAAATTCTGCGGGATGAACTGGAACGCCCACAGGCTGGTGGCAAAGGTCATCATCGTCATCACCAGCACGATGATGCGATGGCGCACGGCCCAGGTCACGGTCGAGCGAAGGCGACGGTAGAAGCCCGTGTCGAAGACATCGTGATGGCTGCCGGCGTGCTTGCGCTGCTTCAGGATCATGTGGCCGAGCCATGGCGTGAAATAGACCGCCGCGAACCAGGACACGACCAGCGCGATACCGACGACGTAGAACAGGGTGCGCACATATTCGCCGGCCGTCGAGGCGGCGAAACCGACGGGGATGAAGCCGGCCGTGGTGATCAGCGTGCCGGTCAGCATCGGGAAGGCGGTCGAGGAATAGGCGAAGCTCGCCGCCTCGACCTTGACCAAGCCTTCCTCGAGCTTTCGCTCCATCATTTCGACGACGATCATCGCGTCGTCGACCAAGAGGCCAAGGGCGATGATCAGCGCGCCGAGCGAGATGCGCTGCAGGTCGATGCCGAGCTCGTACATGATGGCGAAGGTGGCGGCCAGGACCAGCGGAATGACGATCGCGATCACCAGACCCGAACGCCAGCCGATCGACAGGAACGAGACGACAAGCACGATCAGCAGCGCTTCACCGAGCGCTTCCATGAACTCGGCCACCGCATCCTTGACGACTTCCGGCTGGTCGGAGACCTGGTCCACCGACACGCCATAGGGCAGCGCCTCCTCGAAGCGCTTGTAGGTCGCTTCGACGTCCTTGCCGACGTCGGTGACGTTGAAGCCCTTGGCCATGACGACGCCGAGCTGGACGCTGTCATGGCCGTTGAAGCGGTATTTGCGCTGATAAGGGTCCTCGAGGCCGGAGGTCACGGTGGCGATGTCGCCGAGGCGCGTCACCTGGTTGCCGGCCCGCAGCCGAAGCTCGCGAATGTCGGCCGCCCTGGCCACGTCGCCTTCGACCGAGATGCGCACCGAACGCTGGCCGGTGTCGACCGAACCTGCCGGGTCGACATTGTTCTGGCCCCTGATCGCATTCTGCAGGTCGGTCAGCGTCAGGCCGCGTTCGGCAAGCACCTTGGATGAAACGTCGATGTAGAGCTTTTCCGGCTGGTCGCCGATGATCACGGCTTTCTCGACGCCGGGCGTCGTCAGCAGCATGTCGCGTGCCTGGATGGCGAATTTCTTCAGCTCGGGATAGCCGTAGCCATCGCCGCTGATCGAATGCAGGGTGATGAATGTGTCGCCGAATTCGTCGTTGAAGTAGGGCCCGAGCAAGCCCTGCGGCAGTTCATTCGAGATATCGCCGACCTTCTTGCGCACCTGATAGAACGCATCCGCGACCTGCGCGGGACTGGTGTCGCCCTTGACCTGCAAGGTGATGATGGCGCTGCCGGCGCGGGTGTAGGAGCGGACGAAATCGAGATGCGGCGTTTCCTGCAGCTTGCGCTCGATCTTGTTGACGACCTGGTCCTCCATCTCCTTGATCGAGGAGCCCGGCCAGATCGCCTGGACGACCATGACGCGGAAGGTGAAATCGGGATCTTCCTTCTGGCCCATGCGCATCAGGCCGAGCGCACCGGCGACGATGATAAGCCCGAACAGGAAGCGGGCAATGCTCGGATGGCCGATTGCCCAGCGCGAAAGATTGAAAGACCGCTTTTCAGTGGTGTCGGTGGTCATCGGCGTCAGTCCGTTTCAATTTGATCAACAGAGCACGCGCTTTCGCATGCCCAAGGAACTTCCGATGTGGGCTTCCGAGCGGCGAGGCTTTCCGAGTTGAGAGATCTACATCGCGGTGGGACACGAGGATCGATGTGGGGGTTACATCGACCTGAGATCTCGAAAATCGGGGGCGCCTGCCGCCCGGAAACCGTGAATTGCCTGGCCGTCAGCGCAAGCGCCTTGCGGCGTCATCATCGGCCGAGGCCGACTGTTGTGCTGCATCACCGGTAAGCTTGACTTTCAGATTCTCGGTCATGAACTGCGTGCCGGCAGCGACGACCACATCGCCCGGCTTCAGCCCGTCGGCGACACTGACGCCGTCAGGCGTGAAGGCGGCGACCTTGACCGGATGCGCATGAACGGTACCGCCACTGCGGTCGACGGTCCAGACGATCGATTGGCTGTCCTTTTGTGCCAATGCGCTCAGCGGGATCGACACCAGCTGCTGCCGGTTGCCCGCCGCGGCTTCGATGGAGGCCGTCATGCCAAGCAGCACGTTCGGATCGTTGGGCAGGCTGACGCGAACGGCAAAGGTGCGCGACTGCGGATCGGCGCTGCCGGCGACTTCGCGGACCTTGCCTTCGAGCGTCAGCGCCTCATCGGACCAGAAACCCGCCTTGACGGTCTTGCCCGGCTTGAACTCGGCGATATCGGTTTCGGGAACAGCGATCAGGACTTCCTTCTCGCCGTCGATGGCAACGGTCACCACCGGCGTGCCTGAGCCGACCACCTGGCCGACATCGGCGGCAACGGCGGTGACGATGCCATTCTTGTCCGCCTTGAGATCGGTATAGCGGACCTGGTTCTGTGCCTGGGCAAGCTGCGAGCGGGCGGAGTCGCGCGTGGCGACCGCCTGATTGTAACTGAGCGTCGCCTGCTCGAGCTGCGACTTCGGTGCGAAATTCTTGGCGTAGAGCTGTTCGGCGCGCTTGCGCGTAAGCTCGACTGTCTCGACCTGACGGTCGGCGGCATCGAGGCTGGCCTGGGCGCTTCTCACCGAAAGCTCGTAGTCGGTGGGATCGATGCGGGCGAGAACGTCGCCGGGCTTGACGCGGTCACCGATGTCGACAAGGCGCTCGGTGATCTTGCCGTTGATGCGAAAGCCGAGATTCATCTCGGTGCGGGCGCGCACCGATCCGGAATAGGAGAGCTGACGGGTATCGCTCGCCTTGGCGATCTCGACCACCTTGACCGGGCGGATGATCTCCTTGACCTCGGCTTTCTCCTGCGAGCAGCCGGCGAGGCCGAGAGCGGCAACGACAATCAGTGCCAGGCCGGCGGCCGGTAGCCTGTAGGTGGTGGACTTGGACAAAGACACTTTTCGTACTCCCGAACTGTGGGGATGAATTGCCGACATCACCGCCCGACGGGCGGCAACGGTCATTTCTTCAAGGCTCTGATGGCAAACTCGGTAAGCTCGTCCGGCGTCGCCCGGTTCTTCTTGGCGAGGCATTGGGCCATCATCTGCGGATGACAGAGGCTGATAATAGCAGCGCCGAAACACCTGGACGCGATCACCGGATCCTGATCGACGAACTCGCCGGTGGCGATGCCCTCGCGGATCACTTCCGCGACCAATTCGTGGATGCTGTCGATGTGCTTTTCGATGACATGCCAATCGCGTTCGATGGCGACGATGACCATCTCGTGCACTTTCTCCTGGTCGATCATGGTCTCGAGCGTCCACTGATAGTGCGTATGCACATAGCGGCGGAGCTTCTCGCTGGCGGTGCCGGGACCATGGCAGGCTTCGTAGGTCAACCGGTAGCAGGTGGCGAGCATACGGCCGCAAACCGCCTGGTGAATTTCCACCTTGGAGGCGAAGAAGCGATAGATGTTGGCGGTCGACATGCCAAGTTCGCGCGCTATGTCGGCGACGTTGGTCTTGCCGTAGCCGTAGTGGCGGAACAATCGCTCCGCGCAATCCAGGATGCGCGTGACATTTTCCTGGCGGGCGGAATCGGCGGTGGTGTCTAAGGTTTCAAGCATCTCGTTGGCCAAAATTTACGACTGACGAATTTAGAATTTCGTCACTCGTAAATTGAAAACCATCACCTGTCAAGACATGATTTCGGCCAGCTGACGCCGCTGATGACAGATGGTGACATCTCTGGACGGAGTTGGCCCATGAAGCGCATGTGGTTCCCGCCGGGCGCGCCTGCAACACCGCGCGTCTTTTTGAACGCACAGGATTTTGAAATGATGCCTCCCGAAATCGGTTCCGTTTTCGGGTCAGGCGCTAAGGCTGCTTCGCCATCTCCCGCAGCCGGAACTTCTGGATCTTGCCCGTCGAAGTCTTAGGGATTTCTGCAAAGATCACCGCTTTCGGCACCTTGAAGCGGGCGAGCAGCGCGCGGCAGTGCTCAATGATTTCGGCCTCGGTCGCCGCCTTGCCCGGCTTCAACTCGACATAGGCGACCGGCACCTCGCCCCATTTGTCGTCGGATCGGGCGACAACGCCGCAAGAAGCGACGGCAGGATGCTTGTAGAGTGCCTCCTCGACCTCGATCGAGGAGATGTTTTCGCCGCCGGAGATGATGATGTCCTTGGAACGGTCCTTGAGCTGGACGTAGCCATCCGGGTGCATGACGCCGAGGTCGCCCGAATGGAACCAGCCGCCGGCAAAGGCCTCATCGCTCGCCTTGCGGTTCCTGAGATAGCCCTTCATGACGATATTGCCGCGGAACATCACCTCGCCGATCGTCTCGCCGTCGGCCGGCGTCTCTTGCATCGTCTGCGGGTCCATCACCGTCAGGCCTTCGAGCGCGGCATAGCGTACGCCTTGCCTGGCCTTCTTTGCCACCCTCGCCCCTTTCTCCAGCCGGTCCCAATCGCCATGCCATTCGTTGACGACGGCCGGGCCATAGGTTTCGGTCAGGCCGTAGAGATGGGTGACGGCAAAGCCCGCATCGGCCATGCCCGACAGCACCGCCTCGGGCGGCGGCGCCGCGGCGGTGTTGAAGGTGACGGTCTGCGGGAACTGCCGCTTGTCCTCGTCCCTGGCGTTGATCAGCACCGACATGACTATGGGTGCACCGCAGAGATGGGTGACGCCGTGATCAGCGATGGCGTCGTAGATCGGCTTCGGCCGCACCCAGCGCAGGCAGACATGGGTGCCAGCCTGCACGGCAAGCGTCCACGGAAAGCACCAGCCGTTGCAGTGGAACATCGGCAACGTCCAGAGGTAGACCGGGTGCTTGCCCATGCCGGCATGGATGGTGTTGGCATAGGCCATCAGTGCCGCGCCGCGGTGGTGGCAGACGACGCCCTTCGGATTGCCTGTCGTGCCGGAGGTGTAGTTGAGCGATATGGCGTCCCATTCGTCGTCCGGCATCGACCAGGCGAAATCCTCGTCGCCGCCGGCGACAAACGCCTCGTAGTCGAGCGTGCCGATCCGCAGGCCCTTGGCATAGGGCGCGTCGGCGGCGTAATCGGGATCGTCGTAGTCGATCACCAGCGGCTTGACCTTGGCCAGCGTCAGCGCTTGTCGAACCACGCCGGCGAATTCGCGGTCGACGATCAGCACCTTGGTTTCGGCATGCTCGAGCTGGAAGGCAATGACCGCGGCGTCGAGGCGGGTGTTGAGCGAATGCAGCACCGCCTTGGTCATCGGCACGCCGAAATGCGCTTCCAGCATCGGCGGCGTGTTGGACAGCATGACGGTAACGGTGTCGCCCCTGCCGATGCCGCGCTTCGCCAGCGCCGAGGCAAGCCTCAGCGAGCGCTTCCAGAAATCGCGATAGGTCGTGCGCTGGCGGCCATGGATGATGGCGGTCTGGTCGGGAAAGGTTTTTGCCGCCCGTTCAAAATAGGTCAGCGGCGTCAGCGGCTGGTGGTTGGCCGGGTTCCGGTCGAGGTCCTGTTCATAGGGATTGCCCATCCCGTCCTCCGCAATGTGTTCGTCGAGAACTTTAGCTACCGGCTTCCGGCCCGTCACCACCAACGATGCCATCATAGACCGCGCTTGGCACAAGAATGGTCTAGATTCGGCGAGCGCAAGGGCATCTATGCCTTCCTCCCAATTTGACTTTTGTCGAGAGCCGTGACTAATGTCAGCGAGGAGATGGTATGGCGATCCGACCGGCAGAACAGCTTATCCACAAGGCCGCCTGGCTTTACTATGCACACGGCCTGCGCCAGGACCAGGTGGCCAGCCAACTCAAGATTTCCCGTGCCTCGGTGGCCATGTATCTGCGCAAGGCGCGCGAGACCGGCATCGTCAACATCTCCACCTCGACCCAGCTTTTCACCGACGACGTGCTGGCACGCAAGCTGGAAGACGCGCTTAAGCTCGACGCGGTCTGGATCGCGCCGGAAAACGGCTATGTCGCCGATCCGTCGACCGACATCGCGGTGCTGGCGGCAAGCGTCTTTCTTGAGTTGGTCAGGAAGGGCGACCGTATCGGCGTCGCCTGGGGGCGGACCATCTACACGATCGCCGACATCATGTCCTATGCCGACCTGCAGGACGTGACGGTGGTGCAGCTCTGCGGCAATCTGGGAGCACCCTATTCGTACCGGCCGGACCAATGCACCATGGAAATCGCGCGCCGGCTCAATGCCAAGGGGCTGAATTTTTACGCGCCGCTGGTGCTGACGACGGAAGAACTGGCACGCGGCCTGCGCGCCGAACCGGTGATCCGCGAGCAGTTGTCGGGTATCGGTGACTGCGACCTGGCGCTATACTCGGTTGGCTCGGTGGATACCGACAGCCATCTGGTCAAATGCGGCGCGCTGACGCCAAGCGAAATGGCTGCATTGCGCAAGGCGGGTGCAGCCGGCGTCATTGCCGGGCAGATCATCGATACCGAAGGCCAGGCGCTCGACTGCAGCTACAACCGCCGGCTGATTTCGGCAGAGCTGTCATCGCTGCGCCAGATCGAAAAGCGCCTTGTGGTGGTGCAGGAAGAGAGCAAGTTCGAACCGCTCGTCGCGGCGATCGCCGGCGGGCTCTGCACCCATCTCGTCGTCGGCGCGCGCATGGCGCGACGGCTGCTCGACCATGCCGGAGCAGTAGCAGAAAAGGTCGCCTGATACCTAGTTTCAGTCGCCGACGCATTGTCATCAGGGCGTCGCGGCATTCCTGTTCACAACAAAAGAGAAATCGGACGAAGCTGACATGAAGAACCTGTGGAATGACGGCGACGCGGAGAAGCTGGTCGCCGACTATGCAAAGAAGGGTGTGGCCCGCGACCTGGCGCTGCGCGTCTATACGACCAGGCTGCTGGGCGGCGAGCCGCGGCTCGTCCTGCATGGCGGCGGCAACACCTCGTGCAAGACCAAGGCCACCGATCTTGTCGGCGACGAATGGGACGTGCTCTGCGTCAAGGGCAGCGGCTGGGACATGGGCGTCATCGAGCCGCAGGGCCTGCCGGCGGTCAAGCTCGGCGCGCTGTTGAAGGCGCGGTCGCTCAAGAAGCTCTCCGACGAGGACATGGTCGCGCTGCAGCGGGCGAACCTGATCGATCCGTCCTCGCCCAACCCTTCGGTCGAGACGCTGCTGCACGCCTTCCTGCCGCACAAATTCGTTGACCACACGCATTCGACCGCAATCCTGGCCATCGTCGACCAGGAGGACAGCGAGGCGCTGAGCAGAAAAGTGTTCGGCGAGAAAATGGGGTTCGTGCCTTACATCATGCCGGGCTTCGATCTGGCGAAGGCTGCCGCCGATGTTTTCGACGCCGACCCGACGGTCGAAGGCCTGATCCTCGACAAGCACGGCATTTTCACCTTCGGCGACGATGCCAGGCAGGCCTATGACCGGATGATCCATTATGTGAACGTCGCCGAGGATTTCATCGCCAGCCACGGCAAGCCGCGCACCGAAAAAGCGGCCTTGCCGGCCAGATTGGCCAAGCCCGCGGACATTGCGCCGATGCTGCGCGGCGCGGTGGCGGTGGCACGCGGCGAAGGCCGCTTCGACCGCATGGTCAGCGATTTCCGCACCTCGGATGCGATCGTCGATTTCATCAATTCGGCTAGAATTGCCGACTATGCCGGACGCGGCGTGTCGACGCCCGACCTGTCGATCCGCATCAAGACCGGACCGATGGCACTGCCGGCGCCCGACGCGGACAATGTCGGCGACTACAAATCCGTCATCCGCCAGCATGTCGAAAAATTCGCCAAGGACTATCGCGCCTATTTCGAAACCAACGATGCGCTCGACGACGTGAAGCGCACCATGCTCGACACGATGCCACGGCTGACGCTGGTGCCCGGCCTCGGCATGTTCGGCCACGGCCGCACGCTCAAGGACGCGAAGATCGCCTCCGACGTCGGCGAAATGTGGATCGAGGCGGTACGCGGCGCCGAAGCCGTCGGCGATTTCCGCCCGCTCTCCAAAGCCGATCTGTTCCCGCTCGAATACTGGTCGCTGGAACAGGCCAAACTCGCCGCCAACAAGCCGAAGCCGCTGACCGGCCAGGTGGTACTGGTCACCGGCGGCGCCGGCGCGATCGGTGCTGCCACGGCAAAGCTATTCGCCGACAACGGTGCCCATGCGGTGGTCGTCGATGTCGACGGGTCAAGAGCTGCCGAGGCCGCCAAAAAAGCCGGTAACGGTTCGATCGGCATTGGCGCCGACATCACCGATCCGGAGCAGATGCGCGCTGCGTTCGACAAAGCCGTCGCCGTCTTCGGCGGCCTCGACATTCTCGTCTCCAATGCGGGCGCAGCCTGGGAGGGCCGGATCGGCGAGCTCGACGACGCCACTTTGCGCAAAAGTTTCGAACTCAATTTCTTCGCCCACCAGTCGGCGGCGCAGAATGCCGTGCGCATCATGCTCGAACAGGGCACCGGCGGCGTGCTGTTGTTCAATACCTCCAAGCAGGCGATCAATCCGGGACCGAAGTTCGGCGCTTACGGCATCCCGAAGGCGGCAACGCTGTTCATGTCCAGGCAATATGCGCTCGACTACGGCGCGCAAGGCATCCGCTCCAATGCCGTCAACGCCGACCGCATCCGTTCGGGGCTGTTGACCGACGCCATGATCGCCAGCCGCTCGGGCGCGCGCGGCGTATCGGAGAAGGAGTACATGTCCGGCAACCTGCTCGGGCAGGAAGTGACGGCCGAAGACGTCGCCCAGGCCTTTCTGCATCAAGCGCTGGCCGATCGGACCACAGCCGATGTGACGACGGTCGACGGCGGCAACATCGCGGCGGCGCTGCGGTAGGCGGAACCGGCCGAGACAGGCACGCAACTCGGAATTTTGCGACACGGCCATGGAAGGCATTCTCGAACTGCTACTACAGCAGGCCTCGGATGCCTTCCCAAGCCTTTCTGCCCAGCTTTGAATCGGCCTCGTCATTGCCTCCATGTGCGTGCAATGTCGAGCGTGGTGTGCTCTCGCCTGGCAACAGAATGCGGTGTCCCGCATCCGGCGACGAAATGAGATGAGTGACCTTACCTGCTTCGCCGCGCCGCCTAATAATATCTCGGGCGAACGATAGGGAAGGCCACAGCGCATCGTTGCCACCGGCGACAAGCAGAAGCTCGGCCGATATGGTCTCAACGGGGATGGTCGCCGCATTCGCTTCGCTCTTGAAGGTTTTCAAACAGCATTCGAAAAGCCCCCTGTAAGATACCAGGCCATCCACATACTCTCGTGTCCAATCTGGATCTGCCGGCACAAACGGCAGCGCGATACCGTTGAGCGACCATGAGGATCGTTCAGGCCAACTGGCACCATCCCGGCCCGCACCGATATTCCCCCAAACTACCGATGACGGGCTGATCGCGACCACCGCGTTGATTCGCTGGTCATGGACCGCGGCAAGCAATGAGGCCTCGGCACCTTTGGATGTGCCGACATAAACGATGCGACGGCACCCTGTTTCAATGAGATAGTCTGTTGCTGCAAAGAACGTTTCCAGGGGAATTTCACATATTCCCGGAATCTGGCCCTCGCCGCCAAACCACTGCAACGCCAAGGCCGACGTACCGGCATCTGTAAAAAGCCGCGCGCGCCCGACATCAACACGACCACTCGATCCACCCAACACCACAACGCCCGTGGTGGCCTGCGAGCGTCGGAAAAATGTTCCGGCGACGACACCGGTCGGACTTTCCTCTCTTACCGCATGCGCCTCCATGTACCCGTCGAATCCTGGGTTCAACCGTCCAATCGGCCTGCAAATCGGAGACTGCGACAATTGAAATTCGGCAGTCCGGCGCGCCAGACATCTTCGACAAAAAAGCCGCCTGCAGCAAGCTGCTGCAGGCGGCTATTGTTTTGCTCGTGCCGAAAGTTACTTCGCGTTCGGGTTCGGCATCCAGGCCGGCATGGCGACATCGGCATGGGCGAACTGCGGCAGCTTGGCCGAGAGGTCTTCCATGTTCTTGATGTCCTTGTCGAGCAGGTCCTTCTGGGTGATCAGCGTCGGTGGCACGATGACGTTGTGGCCGGGATCTTCGCCGGCCAAGAGCTGCGCCAGCGCACGCACCGAGACCTGGCCGACGACGGCCGGGTTGGTGGCGGCGGTTGCCGCCCAGGCGCTGTCGGGCTCGCGCATCGCGGCGATGTCGGAGGTCGAGATGTCGGCCGAATAGATCTTGATATCCTTGTTCAGCCCGGCCTCGTCGACGGCGATCTTTACGCCCTTGGCGAATTCGTCATAGGGCGCGAACATCACCTTGATGTCGGGATGAGCCGACAACACCGAGCGAGCCTGGTTGGCAACCGAATTGGCGATCGGATTGTCGAGCGTGCCGAACATGGCGGCTTCGTTGATGCCCGAATATTTCTTCTTGAATTCGACCCAGGTCTCGTTGCGGCGATCGAGCGGGGCGATGCCGGCGACATAGACATAGCCGGCCTTCCAGCTCTCGCCATTGTCTTTGACCGCCTGTTCGAGCGCCAGGCGCGCGAGGTCGCGGTCGGACTGTTCGATCTGCGGGATCTTGGGGTTTTCGACATTGACGTCGAAGGCGACGACCTTGATGCCGGCATCGACGGCACGCTGGGCGGCGTCCTTCATCGATTCCGTCAATCCGTGCTGGATGATGATGCCCTGGACGCCGAGCGCGATGGCCTGGTCGACCATGTCCGCCTGAAGCGCCGCGTCCTGACGGCTGTCGAGCACGCGCAGGTCGACGCCGAGCGCCTTGGCCTGCGCCTCAACGCCGGAGAGATAGGCCTGGAAGAAGTCGCCGGTCGAGAGATAGCGGACCAGCGCGATCTTGACGGCACCCGGCTTGTCGAACGGCGCCGGCCTGTCCTGCGCAATTGCCGGCAACTGCATCAGCAATGTTGCGCCGGCAAGCCCGAGCGCTGCTTTCCCCAAAAGTCTTCTTGTGATGTTCACGTCGTTTCCTCCACTTGTTGAACCCAAAATGTGACCCGGTCGAACCCTATCTCCTGCCCCTGCCGGACAGGGCGAAGGTGAAGACAAGGGCGACCACGAGAACCACGCCCTTGACGAAATCCTGCGTGTAGTAAGGCGCGTTCATCATCGTCAGGCCCTGCAGCAGCACGCCGACAAACACCGCGCCGACGGCCGTGCCGAAGGCGTTCGGTTTGGCGGCGCCGAGAACCGCGTAACCGATGAGTGCCGCAGCCACCGCGTCGAGCAACAGATTATTACCCGAGGCGATGTCGCCGCGTCCAAGCCGGGCGGCGAGCAAAATGCCGCCGATCGAGGCAAAAACCCCAGAAATAACGTAGGCCCAGATTTTGTATGCCTTGACAGGCGCGCCGGCGAGTTCGGCAGCGCGCTCGTTGCTGCCGACGGCGTACATCATGCGGCCGAAACGGGTGTATTCGAGAAAGAACCAGATCAGCACCGCCAGCACGAGCAGGACGACGACCGACACCGGAATGAGGTTCGGGATGAAGAAATCGAAGCGATGGCGGCCAAGCGCCAGGAACGCGGCGCCGAAGCTGCCGTTGGCGACCGAGCCGTCGGGCATGGTCATGCCGGTGGCGATCGAACGGCCCTCGGTAGGGATGCGCTGCAGGCCGACGAGCAGGAACATCATGCCGAGCGTCGCCAAAAGGTCCGGCACCCGCATATAGACGATCAGCCAGCCATTGATGAGGCCGACAATGGCGCCGATCACAAGACAGGCGACGACCGCCACGACGGCATTCTGCTCCAGCACCACCATGACGTAGGCAGCCGCCATCATGGCGCTGGTGGCGACCGAGCCGATCGACAAGTCGAAGCCGCCGACGACCAGCGTGGCGGTGACGCCGAGCGCCAGAACGCCGGTGATGGCGACCGACTGGAAGATGAAGACGGCGCTTTGCGGCGACACGAAGCCATCGGCGGCAATGGCGAAATAGGCGATCAGACCGAACAACAGGACGATGAAGCCATACCGGATGGCACGGTCGCGCAGGATCATTCAGCGCTCCCGCACGCTGGCACTGTCTTTACCCAACCTGAACTCATGCCCTCTCCATTCCAATTCTCATCGTCTTCCTGCCGTCAGGCTGCGCTGTGCAACGGCCCGCCCGCCACTTCGGCCAGCAGCCGCTCGAGATCGACATCGGTGTTGCGGTGCTCGCCGACGATCGTCTGCTCCGACATCACCAGAATGCGATCGGCCGTCTCCAGGGCTTCGTCGAGTTCGGTGACGAACAGCAGCGTCGCGCGGCCGCTGGCGCTGGCCCGCAGCTTGGCGGCGATATCGCGCCTGGCCGAAATGTCGACGCCCTGAAATGGCTCGTCGAGGATGAAAAGCCTTGCGGTCTGCGATATCCAGCGGGCGACCATCACCTTCTGCTGATTGCCGCCGGAAAGCGACGACATCTCGTCCTTCTCCGAGCGGCAGACGATGCCCAACTCCTGGATCTGCTGGCGGGCAATGGCGCGTTCGATGCGGCGCTTGAGGACGCCGAGACGCGACATTCGCCTGTGGAACGGCAGGCTGATATTTTCCTGGATGTTGAAGTCGCCGACGATGCCGTTTTCGCCCCGGTCCTTGGCGACGAGAAACACGCCGGCGGCAATCGCTTCGCCCGTCGACGCCGGAGCATAGGGTTTCCCGTTCAGCACCATGGTCCCGGACAGCGGCTGGCGCAAGCCGAACAGCGTCTCGGCGAGCGCGGTCTTGCCGACGCCGACGAGGCCGGTGATGGCGACGACCTCGCCGTCGCCGAGCGTCAGCGAAATCGGCCTGGCGCCTTCGGCAATCCGCAAACCGTCGGCAGTAAAAATTGCTTTGGCCGAATTCCTGGCGACGATCCGCTCGAGTTGGATCTTGCGGCCGAGCATGGCGTTGACCGCACCTTCAAAATCCAGCGGCTTCCTGTCGAAGATGCCTGAGATGACCCCATCGCGCATCGAAATGATGCGGTCGGCAAGCCGTCTGATGTCAGACATACGGTGCGAAATGTAGAGAATGGCTACGCCTTGCTGGCGAAGCCGGTCGAGCAATGCGAACAGCCGGTCGGCTTCGGCACTGGACAGCGAGGAGGTCGGCTCGTCGAGGATCAGCACTTTCGGCCGGTGCGCCATGGCGCGGGCGATCGCCACCATCTGACGATCGGCCAGCGAGATATGGCTGATGCGGGCCTTGAGGTCGATGGCCAGCCCCATGCGGTTGGCAACCGCCTTGGCCTCACGGCGCACCCGGCCCGGCTTGAATAGCGTCGGCACGCCGCTGCCGCTCAGCCTGTCGAGGGTGAGGTTGGTTGCGACGTCGAGGTCGGCGACGACCCCGTCATTGATGTTCTGGTGGACGGTGACGACGCCGGCGCGGATCGCCTCGGCCGGCGTTCTCGGCACAAAGTCCTGACCGGCAAGCGACATCGAGCCGCCGCCATGGTCGTAGACGCCGCTGATGATCTTGACGAGGGTGGATTTGCCGGCGCCGTTGGCACCCATCAGCACGGTCACTTCGCCGGCATGCAATTCGAGCGAGACGCCGCCAAGCACCTCGATATGGCCAAAGGATTTCCTCAGGCCGTCGACGCGGAACACGGCATCATTGCCCATTCGTTCCTCCCTGACCGTGACGCTATGGGCTATATATCGGCAATTGTCAACACGATTGACAATTGCCAGCAGGCTTCCTAGCTTGGCCCGACCGCCATGACTCCGCTATCATCGGAGCACATAAGCGGGAGGTGAGGATGACTGGAAAATCGCCGTTCGAAGCACTGTCGGTCGAGACACTGGGGGGCCGTCTCGGTGCCAACGAGGCCCTTTGTTCGCAGATCGGCAAGGATACGAGCCACTGGAAGGTTCGTGAAGTCGGCGACGGCAATCTGAACCTGGTGTTCATTGTCGCGGGTGCTGAGGGTGCGGCCGTGGTCAAGCAGGCCCTGCCCTACGTCCGGCTGGTCGGCGACAGCTGGCCGCTGCCGTTGAAGCGCTCCTTCTTCGAATATCATGCGCTGACGCGGCAACAGGCGCGGGCGCCGGATTCCGTGCCTGATATCTATCACTTCGACGAAGGCCAGGCGCTGATCATCATGGAATATCTGTCGCCGCACATTATCCTGCGGCGGGCGCTGATCGAGGGCCGGCAACTGCCCAACATCGCGAAAGACATCGGCCTGTTCATGGCCCGCACGCTGTTTCGCGGCTCCGACCTCAGCATGGCGACCAAGGACCGCAAGGCCGATCTGGCGCTGTTCGCCGACAATGTCGAACTCTGCGACATCACCGAGAACCTGGTTTTCTCGGACCCGTATTTCGATGCCAAGATGAACCGGCACACCAGCCCGCAGCTCGATGGCATTGTCGCCGAACTGCGCGCCGACCGCGACCTCAAGGTCGAGGCGCAGCGGATGAAGCACCTCTTCGCCGCCAATGCCGAGACGCTGCTGCATGGCGACCTGCATTCCGGCTCGATCATGGTCACCGACACCGAAACGCGGATGATCGACCCCGAATTCGCCTTCTACGGGCCGATCGCCTTCGATGTCGGCATGCTGCTCGCCAATTTCTGGATGGCGTTCTTCTCGCAGCGCGGCCATGAGCAGAATGGCAAGCGCGACGCCATGCGCGCATATCTGCTCGACGTCACGGTCGAGACATGGTCGGCATTCCGCGCCGAGTTCTCGCATCTGTGGCGAACCGAGCGTGACGGCATGCTCTACCAGAAGAGCCTGTTCGAGGATCAGGGCGACAGGCTTGGCGCCGAGCAGGCGCTCGACCACATGCTGTATTCGATCTGGACCGATCTGCTCGGCTTTGCCGGCGTCGAGGTTCACCGGCGAATTCTCGGACTTGCCCACAATGCCGATTTCGAGACCATTGCCGATCAGGATCTGCGCGCCAGATGTGAGGCAAAGGCGCTGAAATTCGGCCGTCACCTCGCCGTCAACCGGCGCCAGATCCACAGCATCGACGAGGTCAACCAATTGGCCGCGCTGATCGAACGGGAGAGCAGGATTTGAACGTCGGTGACCGCCACTACCGCACGATCTGGCCGAGTGACGACGGGCGTTCGGTGGAGATCATTGACCAGCGCTGGCTGCCGCATGATTTCCGCATCGAAAAGATCGATACCGTCGCCGGCATCGCCACGGCAATCCGCGACATGTGGGTGCGCGGGGCGCCGCTGATCGGCGTCACTGCCGCCTATGGCGTCGCCATACAGATGGCCGACGATCCGTCGGATGCGGCGCTCGACGCCGTCTGGGCAACCCTGCACGAAACGCGCCCGACGGCGATCAATTTGCGCTGGGCGCTGAATGAAATGCAGCGCTTCCTGCTGGCGCTTCCCCTGGCAGAACGTGCCGCAGCCGCCTATCGGCGTGCCGGCGAGATCGCCGACGAGGATGTCGGCCTCAACCGCGCAATCGGCGCCCATGGGCTCGAAATCATCAAGGTGATCGCGGCGCGCAAGCAGCCGGGCGAACCGGTCAATATCCTGACCCACTGCAACGCCGGCTGGCTGGCCACCGTCGACTACGGCACCGCCACCGCGCCGATCTATCTGGCGACGGAAGCCGGCATTCCAGTCCACGTCTATGTCGACGAAACGCGACCGCGCAACCAGGGCGCCCAATTGACCGCCTGGGAGATGGCCGGCCACGGCGTGCCGCACACGCTGATCGTCGACAATGCCGGCGGCCATCTGATGCAGCGCGGCCAGGTCGACATGGTCGTCGTCGGCACCGACAGGACCACCGCCGACGGCGATGTCTGCAACAAGATCGGTACCTATCTCAAGGCACTGGCCGCCGCGGACAACGACGTGCCGTTCTATGTCGCGCTGCCGTCGCCGACGATCGACTGGACGGTGGGGGACGGGTTGGCCGAAATCCCGATCGAGCAGCGTTCGCCCGACGAGGTCTCGCTGGTCTGGGGCAAGACCGCTTCCGGCGAGATTGCCCAGGTCCGCGTGTCGCCGGAAGCCACGCCGGCGGCCAACCCTGCCTTCGACGTGACGCCGGCGCGGCTGGTCACCGGCTTGATCACCGAACGCGGCGTCGCCACGGCCTCGCGCGAAGGCCTGAAGGCGATGTTTCCCGAGCGCGGATGATCCGCTTTGGAGTGCCAGGAGGAGCCCTGGATTTTGCCTGATCTCACGATTTCTTGAACACGGCGCGGTTAAAAACGTCCGTTGCCTGTCCCAGATGGACGGTCGTATGCGTAGCGGCGGGGCGGCGCAACGCTCAAGCCGGGGCTGACCACGGCTCGGCGAGTGAACCAGCGGGATGCCGCGATGTCATTCAGACCGCTGCTTGGTGACGGACGGGTTCGGAGCCAGGAGGAAAAGTCGGAGCCCCTGCAAACCGCGTCATGGGTCAGCTCCTCGATCGTTTTCGACAACCGGCGGTGGGCGTGCCGGGAGGCGGAGCTCCGCTGGACAGCCCCTCATCATCTGATCGTGCTGACCGAAGAAGGCGGCACGTCCCATACGTCTATCCGGCACGAGGCAAGATCCCTCTACGACGGAATGGATCGTCCCGGAGCCCTCACCTTCGTCCCGGCAGGCGCGGAGCGACAGGGCTTCTATCGCGATGTAAACCTCTCCTATTCAGCCCTGTGGATCGATCCCGATATCGGGCTTCCCGGATGCGAACGCCTGAGGAACCTGCCGATACTGGTAAACAAGAAGGACGCGGTCGTCGCCACGCTGCTGAGTTCGCTTCGCGACGAGATGGCCCTCGGTCACAAGCCGGACACTGCCTATGTCGAGCATCTGGTGGCCCTCGTCAGCCTCCGCGTGGCCAACCTGAGCCGCGAGCAACAGCCGCTCGTACGTCACGGCTGTCTCAGCCGCGGAGCACTTGGTCGAGTTCGGGATTATATCGATGCACGTATGAATTCCGACATTTCGCTAAGCGAGCTTGCAGCTGTCGCCGACTTGGCCGTCGACAGTTTTGCGCGGCGCTTCAAGGCGACGACCGGTCTTGCCCCCTATGCCTATGTAATCGAGGAACGGGTGCGGCGAGCGGAGGCACTGTTGCGCGAAACGGGTTTGTCGATCAGTACCATTGCCTTTCGGCTCGGCTTTTCAAGCCAGAGCCACTTCACCACGACGTTCCGGCGTCTCAGGGGCATGACGCCTCGTGCCTATCGGGTGAATTCTTCTCCAGAATCCTGATAGTGCCGCCGGTTTCTTGAAAGAAAGCCGCTGCGTGCGCCCCCACCTCCAGTGTCGATGACCGAACCCGAGGGTCCGCTGTCGGGGTCAAATTGCCGTCTGCGTCCTTCATTGCGACTGGGAGATCTTGCATGGCCAAAACAGACAACAGGAGGGGGCCAACGCGTCGAACCGTGTTGGAGGGCGGGGTGGCGACCGGGGTGCTCCTGGCTACCGGGATACCGGTCGGCGCCGAGCCGGCCGACACCGTCACGGCGACGGCATCTGGCACGCCGGTACCGACGATGCCGATATCGTTGCGGATCAACGCGAAGGACCTTGCCGTCGAACTCGACCCGCGGACGACGCTGCTCGATGCCCTGCGCAACCATCTCGGCCTCACCGGCTCGAAGAAGGGCTGCGATCACGGCCAGTGTGGCGCATGCACGGTGCTTGTCGATGGACGCCGGATCAATTCCTGCCTGACGCTTGCCGCAATGCATGATGGCGACGAGATCACCACGGTCGAGGGCCTTGCCGAGGGTGACCGGCTGCATCCGGTGCAGGCCGCCTTCGTCGCCCGCGACGGTTTCCAGTGCGGCTACTGTACGCCAGGCCAGATCTGCTCGGCGGTCGGTATGCTGGGCGAAGCCAAGGCCGGCTGGCCGAGCCATGCGAGCGCCGACGTGGCAGCGGCTTCCGTCGCTCTCAGCGATGCCGAGATCCGCGAGCGGATGAGCGGCAACATCTGCCGTTGTGCCGCTTATCCGAACATCGTCGCTGCAATCCGCGACGCGGCAGAGGAGGCATGAGCAATGCAGTCCTTCACTTATGAACGTGCAACGAGTGCCCAGCAGGCGGCCGCCGCGGTCGCGGCCCGGCCGGACGCCAAGTTCATCAGCGGCGGCACCAACCTGCTCGACCTGATGAAGCTCGATATCGAGCGCCCAGCGCATCTCGTCGACATCAGCCGGCTGCCGCTTGATCGGATCGAGGAGACGGCAGAAGGCGGGCTTCGGGTCGGCGCCCAGGTCCGCAACAGCGATCTTGCCGCCGACCCGCGGGTGAGGTCCCGCTATCCGATGCTCACACAAGCGCTGCTGGCGGGAGCGTCCGGCCAGATACGCAACAAGGCCTCGACCAGCGGCAATCTCCTGCAACGCACGCGCTGCCCCTACTTCTACGACCGCAACATGCCCTGCGACAAGCGCCAGCCGGGTTCGGGCTGCGCGGCGCTTCAAGGCTTCAACCGCATGCACGCTGTACTGGGCGCGAGCGAAGCCTGCATCGCGGTCCATCCTTCGGACATGGCGGTCGCCATGTCCGGGCTCGACGCCAGGATCGAGACCGTTTCGCCCGGCGGCGAGACCCGCACGATCCCGATCGGCAATTTCCATCGATTGCCCGAGACGATGCCCCATGTGGAGACCGTGCTCGGCCACGGCGAAATGGTCGTCGCGGTTACCCTGCCGCCGCCACCACCCGGCCGGCAGCTTTACCGCAAAGTGCGCGACCGAGCTTCCTACGCCTTCGCGCTGGTGTCGGTGGCAGCAATCGTCGAAAAAAGCGGCGATCGTATCCGAAGCGCTCGGATCGCCATGGGCGGCGTGGCAGCGAAACCCTGGCGCGCGACGGAGGCGGAGCGCGGGCTGGCAGGCGCAGCGGCGTCCGACGATACCTTTACCGACGCTGCCGAAGCCGCGCTCGCCGGAGCCGTTGGGCATGGCGCCAATGACTTCAAGATCCCGCTGGCGAAACGAACGGTGCGGCACACACTCGCTGCTGCCGTCGAGAGTGCGTGAGGCGACACGATGACAGAGACGACGACCCCGAACAGCGGTTCCCAGATGCAGGCGACGAGCAGGAGATCGATATGAAACTCACGCGACGCGCCGTTACCGCCGCGGGTGGCGGCCTTTTTGTTTCTGCCGCCGCAGCTTGGGGCGCCACATCCGACCCGGGAGCTCGTCACGTGCTCGAGGCCGCCGTCGACGCCTTCTTTGCCGGCTGGGCCTCCGGCGACTGGACGGCATTCCTTGATTGTTGCGATGAGACGATGACCTTCCAATTCCCTGTCGGCGAGCAACGAGGCCGACACGGACCGCCAGACGGCAAGCCGGCACTCGCAGCCTGGACCGCCGCGCATCAAGCGCAAGGAAACAGGATCACGAAATCGACCGTCGATCTCAAGCTCTTCGCCGCCGACTGGGTCATCGTCTGCGATCGCGGGAGCGGGACAATCAGCGGCGCGCCCTACACTGGCCTGCATGCGATCTTCATGCGCGCCGGCCCGACAGGGAAGCTGGTCGAGTTTCGCGAGTATTTCGGCGAGATCGCCGCGTGAGCTCCGGCCGCCGCGCGACGAACATGAAGGTGCGAGGGAGAGGCGTCGTCGCGGCCTCGATGCTTCCGAACTCCAAATGAAAATCTTTAGGTGACTTATGAACGAGACCATACCCGGACTGCCCGGCTCCGCCACCCATTCAAGGGTGAAACCTCGTCCCGATGCTGGCATCATCGGGCGGCCGATCGACCGCATCGACGGTCCGCTCAAAGTGACGGGCAATGCCACCTACGCCTACGAGAATGTGCTGGAAGGTACAGCCTATGGCTATGTTCTCGGTGCCGCCATCGCCAAGGGGCGCATCGCCGAGATCGACACGGCCGAAGCCGAACGGGCGCCGGCGGTGTTGCTCGTCATGACGCACCGGAATGCGCCGGCCCAGCCGGATTTCGGCCCGGCGGTCACGCCGACGGTGCCGGAGGTCTTCACCCGCGCCCGGCCCGCGCTCAACAGCGATCGGGTGCGGTATTACGACGAGCCCGTCGCGCTGGTCGTCGCGGAGACGTTCGAGGCTGCACGCGCTGCTGCGGGCCTCGTTAAAGTGCGCTACGACAAGGAGCCGGGCCTCTACGATCTGACGGGGCATAAGGCCGAGGCCTATGCACCAAAGCGGACAAATGCCGGCTTCGAGACCGACAGCGTGGTCGGCGACTTCGAGAGCGCCTTTGCGGCCGCCCCGGTCAAGATCGATGCCGCTTACCGGACTCCCTTCGAACATCACAATCCGATGGAACCGCATGCGACGCTCGCCGCCTGGTCAGGCAACGGGCTGACGATCCATACATCGGCGCAGACCCTCGCGAACTTCCGGGCCGGGGTCGCCAGCACGCTTCGCATCCCGCTCGAGCGAGTGCGCATCGTGAGCCCTTTCACCGGCGGGGGCTTCGGCTCCAAGCTGATTGCCCATGCCGATACGATCCTGGCCGCACTTGCAGCGCAGGTCCTGCAGCGCCCCGTGAAGATCGCGCTGACGCGGCAACAGATGTTCGCCAATGCCGGTCATCGCGCAGAGATGATCCAACAGGTACGTCTCGGCGCGGATACCGATGGGCGGCTCACCGGGATCGCGCACGATGTCTGGTCCGCGACGTCCAGCTTCGAGGAGTACTGCGAACAAACGGCAGTTTTTGCGCGCTCGCTCTATGCGGCGCCGAACCGTCTCACCCGCCATCGCCTGGTTCCGCTGGACATCAACCGCGGCGAATGGATGCGCTCGCCCGGCGAAGCGCCCGGCATGCTGGCTTTCGAATGCGCAATGGATGAACTCGCCGAGCAGGTCGGCCTGGACCCGATCGAACTCAGGATCCGCAACGAACCGGCTCAGGATCCCGAGCGCGGAGTGCCGTTCTCCACCCGCAATCTCGTCGCCTGCATGGAGGAAGGCGCCCGCCGTTTCGGTTGGGAGCGGAGAAACCCGACACCGGGCCGAACCCGGGAGGGCCGGAAGCTCATCGGCTACGGCATGGCGGCGGCGATCCGTCCGAACTACATCGGCGCGGCGACGGCGCGGGTTGCGATCGACCGGGACGGTCGGGTGACGGCGCGGCTCGACATGACCGACATTGGGACCGGCACCTATACGATCCTGACCCAGATTGCTGCCGAGAGCCTCGGCGTGCCGATCTCGTCCGTCAAGGTGGAGCTCGGCGACAGCCGCTTCCCGCGTACCGCCGGCTCCGGCGGGTCCTGGGGCGCGGCGAGTGCGGGTTCGGCCCTGTATAATGCGTGCAACGCCCTCAAAGGACGGATCCTGGACGCGGCGCAGTCGAGCGAAGCGTCACCGTTGCGCGGCGCGAACGCCACCGAGGCAAACTTTGCCGACAGCGAGGTCAGGATCGGCCAGCGATCGGCGAGCCTGGCCGATCTCATCGGGAGGATCGCTCCCGACGGGTTCGAGGCCGAAGGCTCCGTAGCCGCAGGCGCTACCACCGAGTCATACAAGACTTATTCGCAGCATTCGTACGGAGCGCATTTCGCCGAGGTCGCTGTCGATTGCGATACCGGTGAAATCCGCATGCGCCGGATGCTGACTGTGATCGGCGCGGGCCGTATCCTCAACGCCAAGACCGCGCGCTCGCAAATTATCGGCGGCATGACCTGGGGGATCGGTGCGGCGCTGATGGAGCAGACGGTGCTCGATCCGCGCTATGGCCACTTCGTCAATCACGATCTTGCCGAATATCACGTCCCGGTCAATGGCGACGTCCCCGAGATGGAAGTCGTCTTCCTCGAGGAAGATGACGACAAGGCCAATCCACTTGGCGCCAAGGGTCTCGGCGAGCTCGGCGTCTGCGGTGCGGGGGCTGCCGTCGCCAACGCCATCTACAACGCGACCGGCGTGCGAGTGCGTGAATTCCCCATCACCTTGGACAAGGTGCTGCCCGCCTTGCCCGTGATCGCCATTTGACGCTGCAACTTATCAGCGCCTCCCTCGCCCTCAAGGTGACCAACTCGGAACGGATCGCCATTTCTGCGCCATCGGCGACGACGTCGGCGGTTGACAGCGCTATCCGGTCCTTCCATACAAACGCCGTCAATGTTCTCAGGGCGGGGTGAAAGTCCCCACCGGCGGTAAGGGTCTCGGCCCAAGCCCGCGAGCGCTTTCCGGTTAGCCGGAGGGGTCAGCAGATCCGGTGAGATTCCGGAGCCGACGGTCACAGTCCGGATGGAAGAGAACGAATGGAAGACGGTCCGCTTTCGCGGTTCGGACTCCGTATCGTGCGTCCTGATTCTGGTTCGAAACGGAAGGATGGACCCATGAATCAGCATTCCCAGAACGACTATGAAACGATCCGCGTTGCCGTCATTCGGGCGCGCTGGCACGCCGATATCGTCGACCAATGCGTTGAAGCATTCGAGGCGGAACTGGCGGTTGTCGGGGAGAAACGCTTTGCCGTCGATGTCTTCGATGTGCCGGGCGCCTTTGAGATTCCCCTGCATGCAAAGATGCTTGCCGAGACCGGCCGCTATGCCGCTATCCTCGGCGCCGCGTTCGTCGTCAATGGCGGCATCTACCGGCATGAGTTCGTGGCGAGTGCGGTCATCGACGGCATGATGAACGTGCAATTGTCGACTGGCGTGCCGGTGCTTTCGGCGGTGCTGACGCCGCACAACTACCATGACAGCGCTGACCATCACCGCTTCTTCTTCGAGCATTTCAGGGTCAAGGGCAAAGAGGCGGCCGGTGCCTGCGTGCAACTGCTGGCGACACGCGAACGCATCGCGGCGTGAAATCTCCGTCGCCGGGTGGAAATCCCGGTAAGGCGCTGTAGTATCTCACGAAAACTAGGGAGGATGCCGGTGCAGACCAAGAAGATCATCAATGACGGCAACCGCTCCGTCGACGAGATGCTGGAGGGCATTCTGGCCGCGCATCCGCGCCATCTCCGAAGTGCGGACGGCAGCCCCCGCTCCATCATCGCCCGCGACGGGCCGCGCCCAGGCAAGGTCGGCCTTGTCATCGGCGGCGGCTCGGGCCACGAGCCGACCTTCCTTGGCTTCGTCGGCAAGGGGCTTGCCGACGCGGCCGCGATCGGCAACGTTTTTGCCTCGCCGCCGCCGGACCCGATCCTCGAATGCGCCAAAGCGGCCAGCGGCGGTGCCGGTGTGCTGTTCATGTACGGCAACTATGCCGGCGACGTGATGAATTTCGACATGGCCGCCGAAATGGCGGCGATGGACGATATCGAGGTGCGCACCGTGCTGACCACCGACGATGTCGCCTCGGCGCCACGCGACCAGAGGCAGAAGCGGCGCGGCGTCGCCGGCAATTTCTTCATCTTCAAGGCTGTCGGTGCCGCATGCGACCGGATGCTGACATTCGATGAATGCGAGCGTATCGCCAGGAAGGCCAACGATCACACCTTCACTATGGGCGTGGCGCTGTCGCCCTGTTCGCTGCCGCAGACCCGCCGGCCGAATTTCGAGATCGGACCGGACGAGATGGAGATCGGCATGGGCATCCATGGCGAGCCGGGCATCGCACGCGGAAAACTAAAGACGGCCGACGAGATCACCGACGAGATGCTGGACAAGATCCTCGACGAAATGGCGCCGACGCGCAGCGACAAGGTCGCCGTGCTGGTCAATTCGCTCGGTTCGACGCCGCTGATGGAGCTCTACATCATGAACCGGCGGGTCAAGCAGAGGCTCGACGACATGGGCGTTTCCGTCCACGCGACCTGGGTCGGCAATTATTGCACCTCGCTCGAAATGGCCGGCGCCTCAGTGACGCTGATGCATCTCGACGGCGAATTGCAGGAGATGCTCGACCATCCCTGCGACTGCGCCATGTTCCGCGCCGGCTGAGAAAGCATCATGACCTCGATCGACTCAGCCGGCTTGAAAAGAATGTTCGATGAGATCGCGGCGGCGATCGACGCCGACAAGGACAGGCTCTGCCAACTCGACGGCGTCATCGGCGACGCCGACCACGGCATCGCCATGGCGCTCGGCTTCGGCGCGGTACGCGAGGCGCTGGCGCAACTCGACCTCGCGGCGACCGGACCGACGGCGCTGCTCAATACCGCGGCAAAGTCGTTCCTCAACGCCGTCGGCGCGTCGTCAGGCCCACTCTATGCGACCGCCTTCATGCGCGCTGCCGCCGCCGTCAAAGGCAAGGCAATTCTGGAGGATGCTGACATCATCGCCATGCTCCGGGCGATGGCGCAAGGCATCCAGGATCGCGGCAAGGCCGAGCTCGGCGAAAAGACCATGGTCGACGCCTGGCTGCCGGCAGCACAGGCAGCGGGCGCCGCGCAGGAAGCCGGCAAGACCCTGTTGGAGAGCTTGGAAACTGCACTCGCCGCAGCCGAACGGGGCGCCGAGGCAACCAAGAACATGATCGCCTTCAAGGGCCGCTCCTCGCGGCTCGGCGAACGATCGCTCGGGCATATGGATCCCGGCGCTGCCTCGGCCGTCACGATCATCAAAGCGATACGGGACAGTCTGGCTTAACGGACCTTCGCCGCGTCGAGCCTATCGATGGCCTGGACATTGCCGGCCGACGGTCCCTTCTCATCGAATTCCGAGGCAAGCCATGCATCGACGATCGACTTGGCCAATTCCGGGCCGATGACGCGCGCGCCCATGGTGATGATCTGGGCGTTGTTGGATTTTGCAGCGCGCTCGGCCGAATAGGTGTCGTGGGTGAGTGCGGCGCGAATGCCGGGAACCTTGTTGGCGGAAATGGATACGCCGATGCCGGTGCCGCAAAACAGGATGCCGCGATCGTTCTCGCCGTCCAGGATGGTCTGGGCGAGCTTCTGTGACAGGTCGGCGTAGAAGCCCGTCTGGCTGAGATCGCTGACCGTGAGGCCGGGCTTGGTGGCGAGGTGAGCGGCGATGACATCGAGCAGCGGTTTGCCGGCGCTGTCGGCTCCAATGGCTATTTTCATGTTCGGTTTCCTTCCTGTTCGATGGTTCAGATCGCCGCTGAGGCGCGTTTGAGGATGTCTATATAGCCGTCCGCCTGCCAGGCGGAACGGCCGATGAACAAGCCGTCTATATGAGACTGTCCGATCAGTTCGGCGGCATTTTGCGGATTGACGCTGCCGCCATAAAGCACCGGCGGCACGGCCGGCAGCAGGTCGCGCGCGATTTTCTTGATCAGCGCCTGCTGTCTGCCGGCATAGTCCGAGCTTGCCGGCACGCCCTTGTCGCCGATCGCCCAGACCGGCTCATAGGCAAACAGGATCGTCGCCGCCCTGGCCGCGCCTTCGAGAAACTGCAGCGCGCCGTGCACCTGCAAGGCCAGCACCGTATCCGCCTGCCCGCTGTCGCGTTGAGCCAAAGTCTCGCCGACGCAGATCAGTGGCACGAGACCGTGCTTCACCGCCGCTGCGGTCTTCAGCCCGACAGCCTTGTCGGTCTCGCCGAAATACTCGCGCCGTTCGCTGTGGCCCAACTCTACCATATCAAGTTCGCAGTCTTTCAGCATTACCGGCGAGATCTCGCCGGTCCAGGCGCCGGCGTCAGCCCAATGCATGTTCTGCGCGCCGACCTTGATGCGCGTCGGCGACAGCGCTTTCTTGACCTCGCGGACCGCCGTGAAGGGTGGGATGACGAAGGGCTGGATGCGCTCGTCGAAACCGGGGACGAACTCGGCCAATGCCCTCGTGAAAGCCATCGCCTCGGCGAGCGTCTTGTTCATTTTCCAGCTGGTGCCGACCCAGTAAACCATGCGTGCTCCTCCTACTCTGCGACCACTGTCAGCGACACGCCGGCACCATCCAGCGCCGCACGCATCTGCGGCTGCGGCTCGCGGCCGGTGAAGACGGTATCGAAAGCCTTGAGATCGGTCAGGAAATGCAAGGCTGTGCGGCCGAACTTGCCGTGATCGACCAGCAGATATTTGCGCGCCGCAGCGGCCATCATCAGCCGTTTGGTCTGGACCACTTCCTGATCCTGGTGAAAGGCGGAAGCGCCGTGGATAGCCGATGACGACAGGAAGGCGACATCGGCGCGCAATGATTTCAGCGTGTCCTCGGCGAGCAGGCCGAAGAAGCCGTGAAACTTCTTGCTGTACTGGCCGCCGAGCGCAATCAGGTTGATGCCGGCAACGCCCGCCAAATCCTGGATGACAGCCAGATTGTTCGAGATCACCGTCAGCGGACGCAGATCGGCGAGATGCCGAGCAACGCCGCCCGCGGTCGAGCCGTCGTCGATGATCACCGTCTGACCCGGTTCGATCATCGTCACGGCAGCGGCGGCGATGCGCTTTTTCTCGTCGCCGGCCAGTCTCTGGCGGTAGCGGAAATCGCTCTCGAAAAGGCTGCTCGGCTGAATCGAGGCGCCGCCGCGTACCTTGCGCAGGAAGCCGCCCTCCTCGAGCTCGTCGAGGTCGCGGTGGACGGTCATCTTGGAGACGCCGAAGCGCGAGGCAAGATCGTCGACACTGGCGGTGCCGGTGTCCATCAGAAAATCCATGATGCCTTGCCGACGGCCGTCGCTCTTCATTTCCGCGGCTTCCTCGTGCAATCCGAACCACGTTCCGAGATATAACAGGAGACGTCGCATAGCCACCAGTATTTTTGTGATAATGTTATATCTGCCTGGGATATCATGACGCTTCTGACGGCGTGCCGTAACAAGAATTGCTGTCGGCCGGGCGTCCAGCGGTTGCGGTGCAGCGGAAATCCGGCCAGAAGCTTTAGCGGGCTCGACAATAGCCGAACAGCCCGCAAACACTGGCTCGAAACCGGATACGGGAGACTACTGAGTGGCTCGCATCACACTGAGACAATTGCTCGATCATGCCGCCGAATACGGTTATGGCGTGCCTGCCTTCAACATGAACAATATGGAACAGGGCCTCGCCATCATGGAGGCAGCCGAGGAGACCAAATCGCCGGTCATCCTGCAGGCGAGCCGCGGCGCGCGGGCCTACGCCAACGATGTCGTGCTGGCCAAGCTGATCGACGCGCTGGTCGAAATCCATCCTGATATCCCGGTCTGCATGCATCTCGACCATGGCAACAACGAAGCGACCTGCGTTACCGCAATCCAGTACGGCTTCACCTCGGTGATGATGGACGGATCGCTGAAGGAAGACGGCAAGACGCCGGCCGACTACGGCTATAATTCCGATATCACCCGCCGCGTCGTCGATATGGCGCATTGGGGCGGCGTGTCGGTGGAGGGCGAGATCGGCGTTCTCGGATCGCTGGAGATGGGCGGCGGCGAACAGGAGGACGGCCATGGCGTCGAGGGCGTCATCAGCCACGATCAGCTGCTGACCGACCCGGTTCAGGCCGAACAGTTCGTGCGCGACACCCGTGTCGATGCGCTGGCCGTCGCCATGGGCACCAGCCACGGCGCCTACAAGTTCAGCCGCAAGCCGGACGGCGCGGTGCTTGCCATGAACGTCATCGAGGAAATCCACCGCCGCTTGCCGAACATGCACCTCGTCATGCACGGCTCGTCCTCGGTGCCGGAGGAGCTGCAGGAGATCATCAACAAATATGGCGGCCAGATGAAGCCGACATGGGGGGTGCCGGTCGAGGAAATCCAGCGCGGCATCAAGCATGGCGTGCGCAAGATCAATATCGATACCGACAACCGCATGGCGCTGACCGGCGCGATCCGCAAGGTGCTGACCGAGAACCCGAGCGAATTCGATCCGCGCAAATATCTGACGCCGGCGATGGCCGCCATGCGGAAGCTGTGCAAGGAGCGTTTCGAGCAGTTCGGCACTGCCGGCAACGCACCGAGGATCAAGCCGCTGCCGGTCTCGGAAATGGCCAAGCGCTACAAGTCGGGCAGTCTCGATCCGAAATTCGGCTGACATATTCCGGTTCTGAGCAGGAGCCGCGTCGGCACCTGCTCATCCATCATGCTTTCGGCAAAAGACCGGCCCTGCCGGCCTCGATGAAGGGCGCCCAATAGTCGACCGATTCGCGGATCATGGCGACGACCTGGTGGTCGACGGGCTCGCGTTCGCGGAACGACAATTCGAGGCAGATCTCATTGTCGACGCCGCCGCCACGGCGAACAGTGTCCAGCAGCTTTTCCGGCGTGATGCGGCCGTCCTTGTTGTAGGCGGCAATGAACGGCCAATGGCCACCCTTGTTCATTGAGGATTGCTTGACGTGGATGATCGGCGATTCCTTTGGAAAGGCTTCGGCCCAGGCATAGGGGTCGATGTCGTCCGGATTGCTCGACGTCACGTCGCCATGGTCGATATCGACCATCATCTTGAGCGGGATCGCCATGCCGGCCGCATCGATCTCGCTCTGCAGCGTCCGGCAGCTTTCGATCGTATGGCCGAACTCGCGGCCGACCGACATCGGCTCCCAGAACAGGTAGGTCAAGCCGGCCGCTTTGGCGTGCTCGGCGACCGCGCGCCAGCATTCCAGCGCGATCTCGAAAAGCCGCGCGCGACGCTCGGGATCGTCATAGTCACGATGAGTGAAGATCGCGAATTGCGTGCCCATGCCGCGGGCGCCGAGCTCGGCCGAAATTTCGGCAAAGGTCTTGAACCAGTCGACATAATAGCGCCGCACGTCGGCATCGGGATGGCCGAAATGATTGAGCCGGCCGTAGGGGCCGGTCATCGCGGAGGTCACACGCACGCCGGTGCGGTTGAGAGCGGAGCGGAACAGGCGGATGAATTTGGCGATCGTCGCCGCCGGCCAACCGGGATTGACGAATTCATGCGTGAGCTGCACGTCGCGGATGCCGATGTCGTACGCGATCGCATCGATCAGATCGTCCGGTTCGGCGAAACGATTGACCAGCGGGTTGGTGTTGAGGGACAGCGTAAAGGCCATCAGCCTGCCTTCGCCAGCCGGCTCGAGCACCAGTCTTCGAAGGCGGTTCTTTCTGCGGCGGACAGATGCAGTCCGTGTTTGGTGCGCCGTTCGAGAATATCGGCGGCCGTCTCGGCCCATTCATGCTCGAACAGGTAATTGGCTTCGCGCTCGAACAAATCCTTGCCGAAGCGCCGCCCCAGTTCAGCGAGCGAACCGGCCGCGCCGACCAGATCACGCGTCCTTGTGCCGTAGAGCCGGCCATAATGCTTGACCAGCGAGGCCGGCATCCAGGGATGTTCGTGGCCGAGGTCACCGAGGAACTGCTCGAAATCGGCATTGGCGATATCGCCGCCTGGCAGATGTCCTTTCGAGGTCCACGGCTTGCCCATCTTCGGGAAGAACGGGGCGATGCGGTCGAGCGCGTGCTCGGCCAGCTTGCGGAAGGTGGTGATCTTGCCACCGAAGACGGAAAGCAGCGGCGCCTGTCCCGCCGCCACGTCGAGCTCGAAAATATAGTCGCGGGTGACCGCGCTCGGATTGTCGGCATTGTCGTCATAAAGCGGCCTGACGCCGGAAAACGAGTAGACGACGTCGCTGCGCGCAAGCTGGCGCTTGAAGTAGCGGTTGACCACCTTAATCAGGTAGTCGACCTCGCTGGCGTCGGCGGTCACGTCTTCCGGCCGCCCGTCATAAGGAATGTCGGTGGTGCCGATCAGCGCCAGATCGTTCTGGTAGGGATTGATGAAGATCACGCGCTTGTCGCTGTTCTGGACGAGATAGGCTTGCCGGCCTTCCCAGAATTTCGGCACGACGATGTGGCTGCCCTTGACCAGGCGCACGTTGCGCCTGGAATTCTGGCCAGCGACGCGATTGATGATGTCATTGACCCAGGGGCCGGCGGCGTTGACCAGCGCCCGTGCCCGAACCGTGGTCCTGACGCCGGTTCGACCGTCGCGCATCTCCACCGACCACAGGCCGTTTTCGCGGCGGGCGGCGGTGCAGGCAGTGCGGGTGAATATCCTGGTCCCACGCTCCGCGGCGTCGAGCGCGTTGATGACGACCAGGCGGGCGTCGTCGACCCAGCAGTCGGAATATTCGAAGCCGCGTTTGAAGCTGTCCTTGATCGGCGCGCCCTCGGGTGCGGTGCGCAGGTCAAGCGTGCGAGTGGCCGGCAGCCGCTTGCGGCCGCCAAGATGGTCGTAGAGGAACAGGCCGAGCCGGACCAGCCAGGCCGGCCGATCATCCGGGCTGTGCGGCAGCACGAAGCGCATCGGCCAGATGATGTGCGGCGCGGATTCCAGCAGCACCTCGCGCTCGATAAGCGCCTCCCGCACTAGGCGGAACTCGTAGTATTCGAGATAGCGCAAACCGCCATGGACGAGCTTTCCCGATCGCGAACTGGTGCCTTCGGCGAGATCGTCTTTTTCGCAGAGGATGACCGACAGCCCCCGGCCTGCTGCATCGCGCGCAATGCCGGCGCCATTGACGCCGCCGCCAATGACGAAGAGATCGACGATTTCGCTGTCACCGCTCATCTCGCTCTATGCCCTGTCGTCAGCATGGATTGACCGGCGGCAGGCCGGCGATGAAGCGGCGCACTTCCTCGGCCGCCTGCTCGGCAGCATAAGTCACCGTGCGTACCGACGCGCCGGCGATATGCGGCGTCAGCGTCACATTCGGCAGCTGCAGCAGCGGCCAGTCGGCCGGCACCGGCTCGACGGCGAACGTCTCCAGCATGGCACTGCCGATCTGCCCCGAGACGAGCCCCTCGTAGAGCGCATCGTAGTCGACCAGCGGTCCGCGCGCGGTATTGACGAAGATCACGCCGGGCTTCATCCGGGCAATGGCGTCCTTGCCGATCAGGCCGCGCGTCTCCTCGGTGACCCGGGAATGCAGCGTGACCACATCGGAGCGCGACAGGAGATCGTCCAGCGCAACCAGCTCGACGCCGGCATTGCGGTCCTCGACGCTCAATTGCACATAGGGATCGGAGACCAGGATGCGGCAGCCGAATGCGCGCAGCAGCCGAACCAGCCTGGTGCCGATATTGCCATAGCCGATGACGCCAACGGTCATTTCGTTGAGCTCGCGGCCGGTGCGGTCGGCGCGGTAGAGATCGCCGCGCCACTCGCCCTTGCGCAAGGCTTCGTGGCCGACGCGGATCAGCCGCGTCTCGGCGAGAATGGCGCCGATGGTGAACTCGGCCACCGCGCTGGCGTTGCGGCCGGGCACATTGACCACGGTGATGCCATGGGCGTTGGCGGCAGCCATGTCGATGTTGATCGGCCCGCCGCGCGACACCGCAACCAGCCTGAGCGCCGGCAAGCGCTGCATCATGGTTTCGGAAAGCGGCGCAAGCTGGGTGACGAAGATTTCGGCATCGCCGATAAAATCGACCACCTCGTCCGGATCACCGAAATATTCCTTGACCTTGTCGAGGCCGAGCGCCGCATTGCCGAATTCCATCGGCTCGTCGGGCCATGCGGTCTCAATGGTGCGGATGTCGAGATTATCGCCGCAGGCCGCTTCGATTTTCTCGCGAAACACTTCCGGAAGCATGAAGCGGTCGCCGATGATCGCAATTTTGTTGGGCATGCTCTTCTCAATTCACGTCAGTTTGTCTGGATGCGGCCAGCGAACGCCAGACCGGCCGCAGCGCCTCATGCGCCAATGTGTAGGACGGAACAATCGCCTCGTAGGCAGCGGCAAGTTTTCGGTCGCTAGGTTCGGCCGCACGGAGCAAAGGCGTGACCCATTCACTGACGCAATCGTCCATTGATGCGTACTGGCCGACGCAGACCGCAGCAATCATCGCAGCGCCCGCAGCACCGGCCTCCTCGCGCTCGCTGGTGCGAATGTCGGCGCCGACCGCAGCACCCAGGATCTTGCGCAGAGCCGGGCTCCTGGCCGCTCCACCAGTCAGGCGGATTTCCTCGGGCAGCGGCCCCATGGCGGCGTAGCAATCGCGTGCCGCGAAAGCCAGCCCTTCGAACACCGCACGAACCATGTCGGCATAGCCGTGCCTGGACGAAATGCCGACGAAACCGGCCCTGGCATTGGCATCGACGAACGGGCCGCGCTCGCCCGCCTCGGAGACATAGGGCTGGTAGAGCAGCGAGCCTGGCTCGGACGACGATATCCACTGGTCGACCAGCGCGATCATCTCGCCATTGGTCCGCGTGATACCTTGCGAGGCGAGAATGCCGGAGGCGAGGCCGAGGACCCAGTCGATGTTGAGCGTTGCCGCCATGTTCGACTGCATCTGCGCAAAGACGCCCGGTGCCGGCATGGTCATCGTGTAGCCGGTTGCAGCTTCGTTGAGCAGAACCTCGTCCGGCGTCTCGGCAAGCCGCATATGCATTCCGGTGGAGCCGATTATCGAGCATCCCGGCTTGTGCTCGCGATCGAACAGGCCGGCGCCGAGCGCCGTGCAGGCGACATCGACATAGGCCAGAACGACCGGCGTGCCGGCAAGCAGGCCGGTCGCATCGGCTGCTGTCGCCGACAGTGCGGTGCTTTGCCTGGTGCCATCGACGATGGGCGGCAGCAGATGCCTGAGATCGGTGACGCCGAGCACCTCAAGAACATCGTCGCAATAGCTGCGCGTGCGGAAGTCGCCGAAGGTGAAGGTGCCTTCGGACGGGTCGGTGGCGCGTTGGCCGGTCAACTTGAAATAAAGCCAGTCCTTGCAGTGGAACGCCGTCGCTGCATTGGCAAGCATCGCGGGCATGTGGCGCTTCATGAAGACGAATTGCGACCCCTGCTGGCAGGCAGCGAGCCCGCTGCCGGTCTTTTCGAAGCGCAGCCGGTCTTCGGGCCGCGCGCGGATCTCCTCGACGACGGCGGCAGCGCGCGCGTCGAGCCACAGCCAGCCCTTGGCCACCGGCTCGCCATCCTTGTCGATCAGCCAGGTGCCGTCGCCCTGCCCGGTCACGGCGATGGCAATGGTCCGGCTGGCGAGATCCGGCACCTTGTCGGCCAGTTGGCGCAAGGTCGTCGCGGTATCGGCCCAGGTGCGGACTAGGTCCTGCTCGGCGCCGCCACCCGGCAGTGTCTCGTATCTGTTCGGCAGCGCGGCTGCCGCGATCTGCCTGCCCGCCGTGTCGAAGGCGACGGATTTGATAACAGACGTGCCGGCGTCGATGCCGATCAGCACATCCCGCATCAGGCAAGCTCCGTGCCGTGCGAAATGGCGTCGCCGCTCGCCTGATCGAAGACGTGCAGGTTTTTTGGATCGATGCTGACCTTGATAGGCGCCCCGAGTTCCAGGCGAGTCCGGTCATGTTCGACCAGAACCAGCGAGCCGCCGGCGAAGTCGGCGGCGATATGGGTCTGGTCGCCGAGCCATTGATTGGCCGAAACCGTGGCCGGCACACCGTCCTTGGAGCGGCGGACGGCATAGGGCCTGACACCGATGACGACGCGTTGCCGGTTGAGCAATTCATCGCGAACTGGGCTGCTGAACGCGTCCTTGTCGTAGTCGAGCGAAAGCCCGTCGGGCAGCTTGAGACTGATCTTGTCGGCAGCCGTGCCGACATAGGCCTCGAAGACATTCATCGGCGGCTCGCCGACGAAGGTGCCGGTGAACAGGTTTGCCGGCCGTTCCTTGAGCCTGTCAGGCGTATCGAACTGCTGCAGCACGCCGCCCTCCATGACGGCGATGCGATCGGCCAGCGCATTGGCCTCGGTCTGGTCGTGCGTGACCAGGATCGCGGTCAGGCCACGCTCCTTGATGAAATGCTTGATGCGGCCGCGCAGCACGGCGCGAAGCTGCGGCTCGAGCTGGCCCATCGGCTCGTCCAGCAGATGCAGGTCGGCCTCGCGGATCAGCGCCCGGCCGAGGCTGGCGCGCTGCTGCTGGCCACCGGAGATCGAGTTCGGATAGCGCTCGAGAATGTCCTCGATCTCGAGCAGCTTGGCGATGTTGGCAACCTTTGCATCGACCGCACTCTTCGCCAGCCTGGCCGCCTTGAGGGCGAAGGCCATGTTCTCGCGCACGGTGAGGGGCGGATAGAGCGAATAGCCCTCGAAGGCCATTGCGACGTTGCGCCTGACCGGCGGCAACGTGTGCACCTTGCGGCCGGCAACCGCGATGGTGCCGCGCGAGACCTCTTCGAAGCCTGCGATCATACGCAATGTCGAGGTCTTGCCGCAACCGGACGAGCCGAGCAGCGCCACGATCTCGCCCTTGGCGATTTCCATCGTCAGGTTCTTGACCGCATGCACACCGCGGTCGATCGGACCGTAGAACTTGTCGACGCCTGAGAGGGTGATTGCGCTTGGGCTCATGCCGCTTCTCCACTGCGCAAATTGACGACGTTTTTCGAGCCAATGCGCTCGCCGCTCGCGCGATCGAACAGCAGGGCGCTTTTGCTGTCGACGGCTATATGCGCCCTGCCCTCGGATTGGCCAGGTGTCCCGGACGGACGCGAGACCAAGATTTCACGGCCGCGCACGGTTCGCGCCAGGGTGACGATCTTCTCGTTGAGCGGCGTCTCAGCCTCGACCGTCACCGGGATGGCGCCGGGCGTGCCTTCATCAACAAACGCCAGAGCCTCCGGCCGCAGGCCGATCACGCAATCACGGCCGACCGCCGCCTCATGCGCGCCGGCAAGATGGACCTGGACGTTGGACAGGCCGACATAGATGCCCTTGGCGTCCCGCGACGGCTTGACGTCCAGAAGGTTGATGGTCGGGTCGCCGAACAGCCGGGCAATCTCGACATTGGCCGGCTCGCGATAGATCTGCTCGGGCGTGCCGAGCTGTTTGACGACGCCTTGCGACATCACCGCGATGCGGTCGCCGAGCGCCATCGCTTCCTTGTAGTCTTGGGTGACGTAGATGACGGTCGCGCCACGATCGGCGAGCAGCCTTGGCAGCTCGAGGCGCATTTCGAAGCGCAATTTGGCATCGACGTTGCGCAAGGGATCATCGAGCAGCAGCAGCGGCGGCGAGCCGACCAACGCGCGGGCAAGCGCGGTGCGTTGCTTCTGGCCGTTGGACAGCGCCCGCGGCTTGTGGCTGAGCACATGGCCGATTTTCAACAGCTTAGCGACGCTCTCGACGCCGGTCTTTATCGTGCCCTGCGATGAGTGCTTCGCCTGCAGAGGCGTGGCTATGTTGTCGAACGCCGTCATATGCGGGAACAGCGCGAAGTTCTGGAATGCCATGCCGACGCCGCGGAACTCGGCGTCGAGATCGGTCATGTCCTCGCCGCCGATGAGGATCTTTCCCTCGTCGGGGTCGATGACCCCGGCCACCAGCCGCAACAGCACCGTCTTGCCGGCGCCGGACGGTCCGAACAGGACCAGCGTTTCGCCGTCGGCGACGGTCAGCGACAGATTGTCGAGAACGGTCTGGCTTTTATAGCGCTTGACGATGTTTCGCAGTTCGAGGCTTGCCATCGGACTATCCTTTCACCGCGCCAAGCGACAGGCCTTCGACCAGATAGCGTTGCGCATAGAGAGCGAGCGCCAGGGTCGGCGTGATCGACAGCACGATCGCCGCCGAAATCTGGCCATACTGGATGCCGGAGGACGTGATGAAGGCGAGCGCGCCGACCGTCACCGGCTGCTTGTCGGCCGAGGCGAGCACCAGCGCAAAAACGAAATTGTTCCAGGCAAAGATAAAGGCGAGCAGGCCGGCAGCGGCAATGCCTGGGCCGGCGAGCGGCAGCGCGATCTTGCGGAAGGTAGCAAACCAGGAATGTCCGGCAATGCGGTAGGCGTATTCGATGTCGGCCGGTATATCCTCGAAATAGCCGCGCACGATCCACAGGATCAGCGGCAGGCAGATCAGCTGGTAGACCCAGATCAGCCCGATATAGGTATTGGCCAGCCCGAGCTTCTGGAAATAGAGGGTGAGCGGCAAAAGCACCAGCAGCGCCGGCGCGAAACGGAACGACAGCAGCGTGAAGGCAATGTCCTCCGAGCCGCGAAACTTATGCCGCGCAAACGCATAGGCGGCCGGCACGCCGAGCAGCAACGCGACGGCAACCGAGGTGACCGACAGGAAGACGGAATTCCAGAGATTGCGCATGAAGGCGATGTCGAGCGTGCCGGCCGCCGTCATCAGCTTGCCGGTGATCAAGGCGGTGTAGTTGGCGAGCGTCGGCTCGAAGACAAGCTGTGGCGGAATCCGCAGGATTGTCTCGTTGGTCTGGAATGACATCATCAGGATCCAGACGATCGGGAACATGAAGAAGATCACGACCAGCGCCAGGGCTATGCCGCGCAGGATGCGTTCGAGAAGGGAGGTATGTTCCATGCCAGCCTCCTATGCCTGGCCGCGGGCGCGTTCGCGCAGCCGCAGCCAGTTCTTGATGAAGATGTTCGAGAGGAAATAGGTGATCGCCCACAGGATGATCATCAGCGCCGCCGAGCGGCCGACATTGGTCGACTGGAAGAAGTTGAGATAGGCCTCGACCTGGAACACGGTCAGCGTGTCGCCCGGACCACCCTGGGTCATGGCGTAGATGATGTCGAACTGCTGGATGGAATCGAGCAGGCGGAACAATGTCGCCGTCAGGATATAGGGGGTTAGCATCGGCAGGGTGATGCGGAAGAACACGAAGCTGCGCGGCACGCCGTCAAGTGCTGCCGCCTCGAAGGGCTGCGTCGGCAGGCTGCGCAGACCGGCAAGCAGCAGGATCATGATGAAGGGCGTGTAGACCCAGATGTCGACAAGCACGACGGTGAGCAGTGCCGTCGAGGGCGACGAGGCCCAGCGGAAATCCTGCAGCCCGATCAGGCTGGCGAGATAGCTGAGCACGCCAAAGCCGGGATTGGTCATCAGCTTCCACATCAGCGCGGCGAGCGCTGGCGCCGTCATCAGCGGCATCAACAGCATGATCGAGATGAAGTTGTTCAGCGTCGAGCGCTTTTGCAGCAGCATGGCGATGCCGAGACCGAGAAGCAACTCGAGCACGACGGTGATGCCGGCGTAGAGCAGCGACACCTGCAGCGTGTTCCAGAACTTCGGGTCGGTGAAGAACGAGATATAGTTGTCGCCCCAGTTGAATTGCCGCGCCCAAGGCTGGCTCAATCGGTAGCGCTGGAAAGAATAGACCACCGATGTGAAGAACGGGATCAGGATGCCGATGCAGACCAGCAAGGCCGGCAAGCTAAGGAGATAGGGCAGCACCCGCTTGCTGATCCTGAAGCCCGACGGCCTGTTTCTTTGTATTGTCGCCGCAGTCATCTGCTGCTCCGTCATTCTGTTGCTTCGCCGTCCCGGCCGCCCAAGGGAGCAAGGCGGCCGGTCGGGCGAGCAGGCGGTACCGCTCGGCACCGCGTCGCAAACGTATCACATCTCAAAGGCTGACCCGCGGACGGGCCAGCCTTGGCCGCGGCTTTAGCCGAGCCCGGCTTCCTTGAGCTGGCTGTTGATGCTCTCGGCCAACTTGTCGAGGCCTTCGTCGACCGGCACTTCCTTGGCCACCATCTTCTGCAGCGTCGCCGCCCATTCGGTGGTGAGATCGAAGAACAGCGGCTGCGGTGTGAACTTGATGCTGGCGCCCGGCGCCGAGACGTCGAACATCTCGACATAGCCCGGATAGCTCTTGTTCAGCTTCTCGCGGAACATCTCGTCGTTCCAGACCGACTGACGCACCGGATTGACGAAGTCCATCTTGGTCGCACCGAACAATGCATGCTCGGGTCCGGATGCCCATTGCATGAAGTACCAGGTGGCGTCCTTGTCCTTGGAGAAGTTGGACATCGACAGCGACCAGATCCAGATATTGGGCGTCGGTGCCTTGGCGGCGGGATTGGCCTTGAACGCCGAGAAGGCGAGCTTGCCGGCCATCTTGTTGTCGCCGCCATTCATGAAGTAGCCGAGGATATCGGCGTCGAAAATCATCGCCGAAGCGCCTGCACCGAGATCGGTGCCGACCTGATACCAGGTGTAGGTCGACCAGTCCTTGGGGCCGCTCTCCTGGATCATCTGCACCCACTGCTTGTGGAAAGCCTTGGATTCGGCGGTGCTCATCGCGGCCGACAGCTTGCCATCAGCCGAGACGTTCAGGTCCTTCTGGTCGAAATTGGCATAAGCCGACAGGAACCCCGGGTGGATGGTCGCCCAGGAGCGCGAGCCACGCACGCCGATGCCGTAGACGCCGCCACCAACATCCTTGGTAAGCTTCGCCGCCGTAGCGACCATTTCATCCATATTGCCGGGAACGCTGACGCCGACCTTGTCGAACATGCCCTTGTTGTAGGTGATGTTGTTCTGCTCGAAGCCCCACGGAATGCACCATTGCTTGGCGTCTTCCGAACCGAGCGCGCCGCCCGGCTGGCCGTTCCAGGCGCAAGAATTCTTGACGCCGGGCAGGAAGTCGTCCCAGGCATATTTCGGGTTGGTCTTGGCCGGATCCTTGATCCATTCGTTGAGATCGGTGATCCAGCCGGCCGGGCCGTAGGTCCAAGTCATGTAGGCGCCGGTCATGAAGGCATCGTATTCGGGCGAGCTGGCCGACAGCGCGGCGGTAACCTTGTCGAAATAGACGTCTTCGGGGAACACGTCATAGACGACTTCCATGCCGGTCAGCTTCTTGAAGTTGTCGAGGTTGGCAATCATCGCATCGGCGTACGGATGCTTGTTGAGCAGCAGCTTGATGGTCTTGCCCTTATGCGCCTGCCAGTCGAAATCAGCTGCCAGGGCGCGGGTCTGCCCGAAATTGAGCAGTGTACCGGCGGTGCTGGCGGCAAGGCCCATTGCACCGAGGCCCTTGATCAGCCCACGGCGGCCGACTTGTCCACGCAGGAACGCGTCGATGAGGTCTTTCTCTTTCTCATGCATTTCTCTTCTCCTCCACAGGGTAGTTTCAACGAAATGGTTGCCGGCTACCCGACCGGCGTCTGTTCCACGAGCGATCGCGCCGTCCGCTCGTCGGTTATCAGGCCTTTGAGATAGCGGCCCTCCAGCACTGACTTGATGGCGCGAACCTTCACCTTGCCGCCGGCGACGGCGACAATCCTGCGGTTGCTGATGTCTTCGCGCGCCAGTGCCAGCGCCCGGTCGGAAAGCGTCGTCGCGACGGCCTTTCCGGCATCGTCGAAGAAATGGCCGAGCAGTTCGCCGACGCCGCCGTTGCGGCGGATCTCCTCCATCTCGCCCTTTTCGATCATGCCGGTGGCGACAAGCGAGGCCTCACGCTCGGCGGTGCCGATGCCGGCAATGAGCAAGTCGGCGGTCTTGGCGAGGTCGAAGACATCGCTGACGCCCTTCTGCCCGAGCAGCACCGTTCGATCCTCGACCGTGTTGGCGAACATCGGCACCGGCATCACATAGGCCTCCGCGCCGGTCCGTTCGGCGACGCGGTGGATGACGTCATGCGGATTGGCGGAGAACTTGCGCGTCAGGCCGCCGAGCAGCGAAACGAAACGGATCCTGCCGGCCGATATGCGCGGCAGATATTCGACGCAGGCGGCAAGCGTGCGGCCGTGGCCGACGCCTATCAGCGCCTCCTCGCCGCGTTCGATCTCGCGCTTGAGAAACTGCGCGCCGGCAATGCCGAGCGCCTTGAGCGGCAGGTCTTCGGCATCGAAGTCCGGGACCACCTCGCAATAGTCGAGGCCGTAACGGCCGGATAACTCGTCCTCGAGTTCCACGCATTCTGAGACTTCGCCATCGATATAGACTTTGACCAGGCCCTCCTGATTGGCCTTGGTGATGAGGCGGTGCGCCTTGAGGCTGGTCAGGCCGAGCCGCTTGGCGACTTCCGACTGGGTCAGGCCGCCGGCATAGTGAAGCCAGGCAGCGCGGGCTGCCATCCCGGTCTCATCGTCGCGCAGCAGGCCGTTGCCAAAACCAACCATTTCCGCCCTTTGATATTTTTATCAGTTGCTGTAAAATTTTTCACAAGGCGCCGTCCGAGTCAAGCAACCGCTGCGTTTAAATCTCCGTCCGGAAGCTTGCCGGCCCGGGGCCGAACAGGGCCGCGCGAACCAACGGGCAAGAAACAACACCGATCGCGCGCATTTAAAACGTTTGCAATTTCGCTTGGACCTGATTACAAACGTTTCAAACTTCGTTCGAGAGGAACGATGCCGGCCCGCGTTACCACCCTCAAGGAACTAGCCGCACAGCTCGGCCTGTCGATCACCACCGTTTCGCGCGCCCTTGCCGGCCACGAGCAGATCGCATTGAAAACGCGCCAACGTGTCACCGAGGCCGCGCGCCAGGCCGGCTATGTGCCGAACACGGCAGCCCGCACGCTAGTCTCCGGCCGCAGCGGTTTTGTCGGCATGGTGCTGCCGATCCGTGGCCCCAATCTGGTCGATTCCTTCCTCGGCGAATTCGTCACCGGGCTCGGCGAAGGGTTGGTTTCGCACGGCTCCGACCTGATCCTGGCCGCAGCGGCGCAGGGCCAGTCGGAACTTTCCGTGCTTCGCCATGTTGTCGAATCCGGACGCGCCGATGGGGTCGTCGTCACCCGCATCGCCGAGGTCGACGAGCGGCTTGCCTACCTGCGTCAACGCAATTTTCCGTTCGTCGCGCATGGCCGGCTGCTCGACGGTGACTTTGCCTATCATTGGCTCGATACCGATGGCGCGCACGCATTCGGCGAGGCCTTCGACATGCTGTACGATCTCGGACACCGCCATTTCGGCCTGTTGACGATTTCCGAGCCGATGACGTTTCGCCATCTTAGGCAGGATGGGCTCGCTGCCGCGATCGCCCGCCGGGGCGATCCGTCGGTCAGGCTCGAGGTGGCGACGGCGCCGCGCTTCGACCGCGGTGCCCGCATCCGGGCCATCAACCGGCTGCTGCATGCCGCCGAGCGGCCGACGGCCATTGTCGCGCTGTTCGACGAGCTGGCGCTGACGGTGATGGAAGAGGCTGCCCGAGCCGGCCTTGCCATTCCTCGCGACCTTTCGGTGATCGGCTTCGACAACATAGCCGCCTCAGCCTATGCGCCGCCGGGGCTAACCACTTTCGACGCCTCGATCCGCCAGTGCGCGCGCGAGATCGGCGAGATGCTGCTGACCGTCATCGGCAACAGGCCGGACGCGCCACTGACGCGGCTGGTCCGGCCGACACTTGTCTCGCGGGCAAGCCATGGCCCAGCACCCACAAGACAGAACTGACGCCCGCTTCGCGGCGCAACCCAGGGAGGAAGATGACGATGAATGCTTTGCGGATATTGGCCGGCGCCGTGCTGGCGCTGTCGCTCGCTGCCGGCGCAGCGCAAGCCCAGCAGGTGTTGTTCTGGTCGACACAGGCGCGACCAGTGGAAGAGACACAGAAGATGCGCAGCGAAGTGCTGAAGGGGTTTGACGGCCAGGTCGACTATCAGGTCGCCGAGGACGGGCCCTGGCTCACCCGCCTTCAGGCCGAACTGCAGGCCGGCTCCGGCACCATAGGCGTGCTCGGCGGCCTGCACGGAGACTTCTCCACCGTCGGCGCGGACCTTGTCGATCTCTCTGGCGTCGATCTCGGTGGCGTCAAGGTCAACGAGACCTACAAGAAGCTCGGCATGCTCGGCACCGGCGAGCAGAAGTACCTGCCATGGATGCAGGCCACCTTTCTGATGGCGGCCAGCAAGCAGGCGCTGCAATATCTGCCGGCCGGCACCGATCTCAACACCATCACTTATGACCAACTGATCGAGTGGGCGAAAAACATCGCTGAAAAGACCGGTTCGCCCAAATTCGGTTTTCCGGCCGGCCCGAAAGGGCTGAAGCACCGTTTCTTCGAGGGTTTTCTCCTTCCATCGTATACCGGCTCGATGGTGACCAAGTTCCGCTCGGCGGAGGCCGAGACGGCGTGGAACAAGTTCAAGGAATTGTGGCAATACACCAACCCGAATTCGACCAACTATGCCTTCATGCAGGAGCCGCTGTTGACCGGCGAAGTCTGGGTGGCATTCGATCACGTGGCGCGCCTCGCCGACGCCTTCAACCAGAAACCCGATGACTTCGTCGCCTTCCCGGCGCCGGCCGGCCCGGCAGGCCGCGGCTACATGCCGGTGGTCGCCGGCGTCGCTATCCCGAAGACCTCGCCCGACATGGACAAGGCCAAGGCACTGGTCGCCTATATGCTGAAACCGGAAACCCAGATCGCGACGCTCAAGGCGACAAACTTCTTCCCCATCGTCGACGTCAAGCTGCCCGACGACATGCCGGCCTCGGTGAAGGCCTTCAGCCCAGTGATCGCCACCATGACCGGAGCCCCGGATGCGCTGCCGGCGCTGCTGCCGATGGGACTTGGCGGCCTCGGCGGCAAGTTCAATCAGATCTACACCGACAGCTTCGAGCGCATCGTGCTCGGCGGCGAGGATGTGCACGGCGTGCTCGACGAACAGGCGACGGCGCTGAAGGCGATCATCGACCAGGCGAAAGCGCCGTGCTGGGCGCCCGACAAACCATCGCAAGGCGCCTGTCCCGTCGATTAAGAATCCTCCCCGGGCGTCCGGATTTCCAGCGCGCCGGGCGCCCACCCCTTTTGAAGCTTCGAATAGAGAGCACTCCATGCACGGCAAGGCCCTGCCCTATCTGCTGCTGACGCCGGCGACGCTGTTCCTTTGCGTCTTCTTCCTCTATCCGTTTGCGCTGGTCGCCTTCGAGGCGTTCACCCGCGACGGCGGCTTTACGCTCGACAATTTCCGCACCATGACCAGCAGCTGGAAATTTCCGGTCACGGTTCGCAACACGCTGCTTCTCAGCGCCGTCGTCGTGCCCATCCAGCTGGTCATGGCGCTGCTGATGGCAACGATGGTGTCGCGACTTGCGGCCGGGCGCAGCGCAGCGCTTTATATCTTCGCTATTCCGCTCGGCATCTCCGATCTCGCCGCTGGGCTGATCTGGCTCGCCATCTTCGACCAGTCCGGCTTCCTCAACACCTTGCTCTCCAATCTCGGCGTCATCGACAGGCCGGTCATGTTCCTCGGCTACCAGAGCAAGCTGACGATCTTCATCGCCGTGGCGCTGGCCGAGATCTGGCGTGCGACCGCCATCATGATGGTCATTCTGGTCGCCGGCATGGGGCTCATCCCCCGGGAATATTACGAGGCGGCGGAGGTTTTTGGCGCTAGTCCGTGGAAGCGCTTCATCAAGATCACGCTGCCTCTGCTGCGCCCCAGCCTGCAGACGGCGATCATCCTGCGCGTCATCCTTGCCTTTGAGGTCTTTGCGGTGGTTGCAGCACTCGGCGGCACCAATCTGCCGGTGCTGATGGGCGAGACCTACAATTGGCAGTTCACGCTGCAGGACCGCAATGTCGCCGCCGCCATGGCGCTGTTCATCCTCGCCATATCGATCGGTTTCACGCTGTTCTTCCTGCGGGTGCTGCGTGTGCCGAAGGAGGCGCGGATATGAGCACGGTGGAGCTGTCGATCGCCGCGCCTGAGGCCCGCAAAGCCGGCAACTGGTTGCTGGTCGCCACCGTCATCCTGCTTTGCATCTGGGTGCTGCTGCCGATCTATCTGTTGATCGTCAACGCGCTGTCGTCGCCGGAAGAGGTGACCGCCTTTCCCAAGCGCTTCTTCCCGTCATTCGATTTCGGCAGCCTTTCTTTCTTCATCAATTTCGCCGGCGTCGCCAGGGCGCTGTGGAACTCCGTTCTCGTCGCCACGCTGACGATGCTCCTCTCGATCGGCTTCGGCGCACCCGCGGGCTACGCGCTGTCGCGCTTCGAATTCCCGGGCAAGGAAACGTTCCGTTTCCTCGTGCTGATGACCCGCGCCTTCCCACTGCCGCTGCTGGCGCTACCGCTGGCGGTGATGTTCATCCGCACCGGCCTCGACGACACCGCGATCGGGCTGGCGCTGGTCCACACCACGCTGGCGCTGCCATTCGCGGTGCTGATCACGTTCTCGCTCTTCTCCGGCATTCCAGTCGAGCTGGAGGAAGCGGCCTGGACGCTCGGCTGCACGAGATTGCAGGCATTCCGAAAAATCATTCTACCGCTGGCGCTGCCGGGCATCGCGGCGTCGGCGGTATTTGCCTTCACCATCTCCTGGAACGAAGTGTTTGCCGCCGCCGTGCTCACCATCGAGAACCGGACGCTGACCGCCTTCCTGCTGCAGAGCCTCGGCGAATCGCCGCTCTACCTCAAATTCGCCGGTGGCGCGGCACTGGTCATCCCGGCGCTGATCTTCATCTTCGCCGTTCGCAAATATCTGTTCGCCATGTGGGGGATCGCCAACCGATGACGCGCACAAAAGAGAACGCCGATGGCTGAGATCGCCATCAAGCAGGTCGCAAAACGTTTTGGTGGCTTCACCGCGCTGCATTCGATCGACCTGACCATCGCCGACCAGGAATTCATGGTGCTGCTTGGCGCCTCGGGTTGCGGCAAGACCACGCTGCTGAGGATGGTCGCCGGGCTGGAAACGCCAAGCCAGGGCGAGGTCTGGATCGGCGGCCGTCGCGTCGACCATCTGCCGCCGCGCGAACGCGGCATCGCCATGGTGTTCCAGAATTACGCCGTGTTTCCGCACCTGACCGTGTTCGAGAACATCGCCTTCGGCCTGCGCATGAAGAAGCTGCCGCAGCAGGAGGTCGAGGGGCGCGTCAACCGCACCGCGGAGCTCATGCACATCGAGCAGCTTTTGAAGCGCTATTCGGGCCAGCTTTCCGGCGGCCAGCGCCAGCGCGTGGCAGTCGCTCGGGCACTTGCGATGGAGCCGGACGTGATCCTGATGGACGAGCCGCTGTCGAACCTCGATGCGCTGCTGCGGCTCGAAATGCGCGCCGAGCTCAAGGGCGTGCTCGCCGCGTCCAAGACCACCACCATCTATGTCACTCACGATCAGGTCGAGGCGATGAGCCTCGCCGACCGCATCGCCGTCATGCATCAGGGCCATATCGTCCAGGCCGCCTCGCCGGTAGAGGTCTATCGCAATCCGGCCGCACGCTTCGTCGGCTCCTTCATCGGCAACCCGCCGATGAATTTCATCCTGGCGACGAAGGCGGCAGACGGCAGCTGGACCGTCGCCGGGCTGACGCTGCCCGGCCCCAAATCGGACAAGCAGACGATAGAATTCGCCATTCGCCCCGAGGATGTCGACACCGGCACCGAAGGGCTGCACGCCACCGTGCGCGTTGTCGAGCCGCTCGGACCGCACACGCTGGTCACCTGCGATGTCGAGGGCGGCCTGTTCCGCGCCATCCTCGAATCGAATGCCACGGTCGCCGTCGGCGATCACCTGCGGCTCTTGCCCAAACCCGACCGCATCCGCTGGTTCGACCCCGAAACCACCAACGCGCTTTGATCCAAACGCCCTTCGATCCTGAAAGTACGACCGCCCCCATGATATCTCTTGCTGTCGACGAAACCATCGCCCGCGCCGTAGAGGTGCTCAGGGAAAACGACCAAGGCACCTACACCATACCGACCAAGGGCCTCTACCCGTTCCAGTGGAACTGGGATTCCTGCCTGACCGCGCTCGGTCTTGCCCACTACGATGAGGCTCGAGCCTGGACCGAGATCGATACGCTGTTCGCCCACCAGTGGCCGGACGGCATGGTACCGCACATCGTCTTCCATGTCTGGAGCGACGGCTATTTCCCGGGACCGGAGGTCTGGCGGACGGACCGCCCGACCGCCACCTCGGGCATCACCCAGCCGGCGGTCGCCGGCTTTGCCGTGCGCCGCTTGTTTGACCAGGCCAAGGACAAGACGCTGGCGGCCGAGCGTGCCCGGGTGTTGCTGCCGAAAATCGATGCCTGGCACCGCTGGTTCTACGAAAACCGCGACCCGAACGGCGAAGGGCTGGTCGCCATAATCCACCCATGGGAGTCCGGTCGCGACAACTCGATCGACTGGGACGAGGCGTTTGAGCACGTGCCGACCGAAGGCGTCGAGCCCTACACCCGCCGCGACATCCTGCACGCCGATCCGGCGCATCGTCCAACCAAGGCACAGTATGACCGCTATATCTGGCTGCTGCAGCATTTCCGCGGGCTTGGCTGGGATAATGCCAGGCTGCACGATGCCTCGCCGTTCCAGGTCGTCGATCCCGGCTTCAATGCCATTCTGATCCGTTCCGCCGCCGATCTTGCCGATCTCGCCGAGGCACTTGGCGAAACCGAAATGGCAAAAGCCAACCGCGCCCGTGCCGAAAACGGGCTTTCAACGATGGAACGGCTGTGGAGCGACACACATAGCCAGTACATTTGTTTCGACCGAGTGGCCGGAAAGCACGTTGACAGCGCGTCGGTCGGCGGCATTCTGCCGGTGTTTTCGGCTATTCCGGAAAGCCGGGCAGCGGCCATCGCCGCAACGATCGAGCGCATCGCCGGCAAAGCGCGTTACATCGTCCCCTCGCACGATCCTGGCGATGCGCGCTTCGACGCCAAGCGCTACTGGCGCGGCCCGGTCTGGCTGGTGGTCAACTACATGATCGCTAATGGCCTTGCCGCCGCCGGCCACAGCCAAATCGCACAACGGATCACCCAGTCCAGTCTCGACCTGATCGCCGAGAGCGGCTTTGCCGAATATTACGATCCCCTCAGCGGCGAGCCGCTCGGCGGTAACCGTTTCACCTGGACCGCGGCAATGGTGATCGAGTTTTTGAAGGGTCGAGTCTGAAGGCCGGCCACGACTGGCAGTCCCGCGTGGGTTTGACAAACAGCAGTCCGTGTCTATCGTCTGCCTGTTACAGGAGCGGCGCATGACGACACCATCCGTGAGCGCTCTGTCCCCACTGACCGGCGAACTCCTGTCGCGGCTGGAGAAGCGGCTGGACCGGTCGGCGATCGTTTCGGCCGATGAGGCCGGGCCGCGTTACAGGGAAGACCCCGACGGCAAAGCCGGCGTATCGCCGGAGTTCGTGCTGCGTCCACGTACGGCCGGCGAGGTGTCGGACATACTTCGCCTGTGCAACGAGGCCGGACAGAGGCTTGTCATCCAGGGTGGCCGGACCGGGCTCGCCGGCGGCGCTCGCGTCCAACCCGGCGAAGCGGTGCTGTCGCTGGAGTGTATGACTTCCGTTGAAGCCCTCGACCGTGAAGCGGCGACCATCATCGCCGAGGCCGGCGCGCCGCTGCAAACGGTGCAGGAAGCCGCCGATGCGGCCGGCTTGCTGTTCGGCGTCGACATCGGAGCGCGCGGCGCGGCGACCGTCGGCGGTAATGTCGCCACCAATGCCGGCGGCATCCGCGTGCTGCGCTACGGCATGTACCGGGCGCAGGTGCTTGGCCTGGAAGCGGTGCTTGCCGACGGCGGCATCCTGACCTCGCTCAAGGGTTTGGCGAAGGACAATTCCGGCTATGACCTCAGCCAATTGTTCATCGGCAGTGAGGGCACGCTCGGCGTGGTCACCCGCGCATGCCTGCGGCTGCACCCGAAGCCGGCCACCGAGATCAACGCCTTCTGCGCGCTTGCTTCGCTCGACGCTGCAATCGCGCTGCTGGCGCTGCTCAGGCAGAAACTCGGGCCCTCGCTCTCGGCCTATGAGGTGAATTTCGCCCCGCTCTATGGCGCCATGATCGCCGGCATGGACGCGCCGGCGCCGCTGCCCGCGGGCTCGCCCGTCTATGTGCTTGCCGAGATACAGGGCAGCGAGCCCGACCGCGACGGCGAACGCTTTGCCGCGACGCTGATGCAGGCGGTCGAGGAGGGCGTGATCGACGACGTGGTCGTCTCGCAATCGCCGCGCGAATTCCGGGCGCTCTGGGCGGTGCGGGAGGAGGCCAACCGTTTCCTGTTTTCGATGGCAGGCCTGATTGGCGTCGATATCAGCATCCCACTGGCGAGAATGGCGACTTTCCTGGACGAAACAGAAGCCGCCATCAAGGCCGTCGACCCCGGCGCCGACATCTACGTCTTCGGCCATCTCGGCGATGGCAATCTGCATTACCAGATCCGCACGGTGGATCCGGCAGCCGCATACGGCACCGTCTACCGCGGTGTGGCCGCCGCCGGCGGCGGCGTTTCGGCCGAACATGGCATCGGCCTTGACAAGAAGGAGTGGCTGCATCTGGTGCGCAGCGATGCAGAGATTGCGGCCATGCGGCGCCTGAAAGCAGCCTTCGACCCGAACAACATCCTCAATGCCGGGCGCATCTTCGACCTTGCGACGGGCTGAAATCGAAGGCCGGTAGCGCTGGCCGGGTGCTGCCTCTATCTGGTCACGCCTTTCAATTTCGCATGCACCACCGCGATGCGGGCGGCGAGCGCGGCGTTGTTGCGGACCAGCGCGATGTTGGCCTTCAGGCTGCGGCCTTGCGAAAGCTCGTTGATGCGGGCGAGCAGAAACGGCGTCAGTTCCTTGCGCCCGATGCCGCGCTGCTCCGCTTCGGCTACCGCCGCTGCGATCGTGCCGTCGATGAATGCCGGATCGAGCGCGTCCGCTTCGGGGATAGGGTTGGCGACGAGAATGCCGGTGCCGGATTCCATCTCGTCATGCAGCAGCATGGCTCGCGCGATCTCGTCGGGGGTATCGAGGCGATGATCGGCCTTGAGCCCGCTGGAGCGGGTGTAGAAAGCCGGAAAATCATCACTCCCATAGGCGATCACCGGCACACGCTGGGTTTCCAGATATTCCAGCGTCTTCGCAATATCGAGGATCGACTTGACTCCGGCGCAGACGACAGTCGTGCCGGTTTGGCTGAGTTCGGTCAGGTCGGCCGAGATGTCGAAAGTCGCTTCGGCGCCGCGATGCACGCCGCCGACGCCGCCGGTCGCAAAAATGCCGATGCCGGCGAGTGCCGCGATCCGCATCGTCGCCGAGACGGTGGTTCCGGCCGAGCCGCCGTGCACCATGATGGCGGCGAGATCGCGCCCGGAAGCCTTGACCACGCCCTTTGCCGCTGCCAACTCTTCCAGTTCACGGTCGTCGAGGCCAACCTTGATCTTGCCGGCGACCACTGCGATCGTGGCGGGCACGGCGCCGTTCTCGCGTACCACGGTTTCGACGTCGCGGGCCGTCTCCAGATTGGCCGGATAGGGCATGCCGTGGGTGATGATCGTCGATTCCAGTGCCACCACCGCGCGGCCTTCATCAAGCGCGGTAGCGACTTCATCGTTCAGGTGGACAAGGGAAGGTTTCATCATCTCGCTTTCAGGCAGGAATGCGGTACATGCCGGCGGCAAGGAAGCGCGGCGATAGATCGGGGTGGACGCTGGATTCGCTCTCCGTGGTCAGCGTGGCGAGCAGTGCGCCGGTGCGGACGGCATGAGCTACCGGATCATCCGAAAGCACCTTGTACAAAGTGCCAGCGATCATCGCGTCACCGGCGCCGGTGATGTCGACGGCCTGCGCCGGGACGGAGCGCATCGTCGTAACACCGCTCTCGGTCGCAACGGCAAATCCATGCGCGCCTGCGGTTACGATCACCGTGCTGGCGCCGGCCGCGCGCAGCGCTGCTGCTGCTTCCTTCGGCGTTAGCCGCTTGTCGGCATCCGTCATGCCGAGCATCGTATTGGCCTCGTCATGGTTGGTGAACAGAAGGTCGATGCCGGTCAGATCCTTAGGCAGGCGCGCTGATTTCGGCGACGAGACTGTGTCGACGGCGAGCTTGAAGCGCGCGCCCTGCTTGCGCGAGATCAGTGCTGCGATGGTCGAAGCCGGCAGATTGCAGTCGATGAACACCCATGTCGCCGAAGCCAGATGCGGCCAGAAGCGGTCGAGATAGGACGACGAAAACAGATCGAAGATCTCCATGTCGGCAATGCCGAGCACCAGATCATTGTTGCGGTCGAGGATGGCGGCATATTCCGCCGTCGGCCGTTCCGTGGTGGTGATGACCTGGCTGACATCGGCGCCAAGATCGCGCAGGTGCCGCACCAGCGAGCGGCCGGTTTCATCGTCGCCGACGATCGAGACGAAGCTTATGTCGACGCCGAGGCGGGCAAGGTTTTCGGCTACGTTGCGGGCGACCCCTCCGAAGCTGCGATAACCGTCGACCGGGTTCGACGTCTCGAAAATCAGATCCTTCTTGGCGTGGTATTTGCGGTCGAGCACCGCGCCGCCGACGCAGACCATGCGCTTGGACGTCGGCAAGACGTAACCACGGCCGAGAATATAGCCCTTGTTGACGAGTTGCACGATGTGGGCCGCGACCGTCGAGCGGGCGATGCCGAGCGCCGTTGCTATGTCCTGCTGGCCGGCGAACGGGTTCGCCGCAATGAGGTCGAGAACCGCTTGTTCCTGTGCTCCAAGGTCGTCCATTGTCCCGCCCGGCCGTCAAATTCGAGGCTGAACGCTTTCGCAACAACAGATGACATTGTCAACATCTGTTTCGACGAGTGTCGGCTATGGCACCAGCACCAATGCGCCTATTGTCCGCCTGGCCTCAAGGTCGCGGTGAGCATCGCCGGCGTCGGATAGGTTATAGCGCTTGGGCGGTTCGATCCTGACGACGCGCTGTCGCAGCGCGGCAAAGAAACGCTCGACGTGCGGGGCTAGTTTTTCCGGCGTGTCGGTGTAATGCGCATAGTTGGGACGCGATACGGTGATCGACTTCGATGCAAAGCGGCCGATGTCCCAATTGCCGATCGGCCCTGACGCCTGACCGAAACTGACGAGGTGACCGCGAATGCGGAGCGCCGCCAGCGAGCCGCCGAACGTATCCTGGCCGACCGCATCGTAGACCACATCGGCGCCGACGCCTCCCGTCAGCCGCATGACGGCCTCAGTGAAATTCTCACGCGAGTAGACGATGACATGATGGGCACCGAGGCGTTCGACGATGCGCGCCTTGTCGTCGCTCGACACCGTTGCAATGACCGTTGCGCCGAGATGGCGTGCCCATTGCACCAGAAGCTGGCCGATGCCGCCGGCGCCGGCATGGACGAGAACGACGGAGCCCGGCTGCACCGCATGGACATCATGCAGCAAAAAACTCGCACTGACGCCCTTGAGCAGACCCGCGGCCGCAATCTCGTCGGGAATATCGTCGGACAGGCGAACCAGCAGATCGGGCGCCACGTTGCGCCGCTCGGTATAAGCGCCGACCGGCGGGCAGGCATAGGCGATGCGGTCGCCGACCGAGAAACCGGCAATCTCCAAACCGACCGCTTCGACGACGCCGGCTGCCTCCATGCCAGGCACGCCCGGTGGTTGCAAAAGGTCGAAATAGCCGGTGCGGCAATAGACGTCGATGAAGTTGACGCCGATCACAGTATGGCGGATCCGCACCTCGTTCGGCGCCGGCGGCGGCAAGCCGATCTCCTTGAGTTGCAGCACCTCCGGACCGCCATAGCGCTCGACCACAATAGCCCTGGTTGTTGCTGACTGGCCGAACGATGTTGTTGCGGAAGAGACCGGCGAAGCGATCAGCGGCGGGGCTGACGGAGGTGCCGGCGTTGGCGCTCTTGCCTTGGCAGTCAGAACCCTTCCTCGCAAAAGGCTACGGATCGCCGCGAAGCCGGCCTGATAAATGCCTTCGGAGACGAGCTTGACCAGTTCGTCGCGGCGGTGCGTAGGTGGATGGAATTCGGAACGCCATTCCCAGAAGGTCGCGTTGCCGTCGGTCACCGGCTTCAGCTGGATCGATGCGACATAACCCATCAGCGGCAGCGGCGCTTCGAGCAGGCAATAGGCGAGCCGAAAGTCCTTGTCGGACAGCGCCAGCAGCTGTTCGCGCAACTCGCCGCCATCGGCCAGGCGGAAACGACGAACCGAACCGACCGCGTCGACCGGGTCGCCACCTTCGATTTCGCTGAACGAGATCGCCGGGTGCCAGCGTTCATGGCCGTTGAAATCGCGCAGAATCGACCAGACATCATCGATCGGCGCATCGATGATGGTGCTCTGGCGGACTTGAACCATCGCGGGAATGTCAGCGCCCGAAGCGCTGCTTGAGTGCGCTCAACGCCGCCTGGAAGACGCCGGTGCCGATCTGATGCATAAGTGCTGCTTCGCGCTCAGGCGCACAGTCGAACTCCGCCTCCCATTCGGCCAGAGTGAGATTGCCGTCGGTGATCGGCGTCAGCGACAGCGTGGCGATATAATTCTCCACCGCCATCGGGCTTTCCAGGATAGCGTAACTGCACGACAGATCGTAGTCGGACAGTGCCAGCAATTTTTCGCGAATCCGCCCGCCATCCCTGAGCACAAAGTTGCGGATGCAGCCGATCTGGTCGGCCGGTGCGTTCTGTTCGACGCGGCTCTCCGCAACGAATGGCGCCCAGGCGGGAAGGCCGTTGAAGTTGCGCACGAGCTTCCAGACTTCCGCAGCCGGCGCAGGGATGACCGAGGACACATAGACCTTGGTCATGCCCCACCGCCCGCATCGAACGAGCGGCCGGTGCCGAGGCATCGCCACTCATTCGCACAGCACACCGCCCACCGGACCTGGTCAGCGGTCGCGGTCGTCATCGTCGTCCTTGCTGACCTTGCCTTTGCCTTTCTTGTCGCGGGTCAGGCTCGATATGTCCTTGGCATCGCGCAGCACGTCGGTCATGCGGCCGAGCGAGCCGCCCTCGATGCCGATCTCCTTCATCAGATTATCGATCATCGGCGCCTGGACCCGGTAGCGCAGCGCCGAATCGATCACCTCGTCGGTGACGTTGCGGTTGCCGCCCTGCCCGCCATTGATGCCGTCGACGTGCAGGATCTTGATGCCGTCGATTTTCTCCATCGGCTTGACGCTTTCGCGGATGATGCCTTCCATGTGGTCGAGCAACTTGCCGCGCAGGCGACCGGCACGAGCCTCGTTGGAGAGCAGATTGTCGGCCTCGTTGAGCTGACGATGGCCGGCGGCATCAACCTCGTAGCGCTGGGCCGCCGCAAGGGCGTGGATCTTCTCCGCCTCGGCCGCGGCAACAGCGGCGATCTTCTGCGCTTCGGCCAGGCTCTTGGCCGCCTTCATCTCGGCATCTGCGGCCGCGGTTATGCGCAAGGCCTCGCGCTCGGCCTCACGAGCCGCACCGATCAAGTCGGTCAGCTTGCGGCGCTCGGCGATCTCGCGCTCGCGCGCTGTGAAGGCCTGCTCCTCAGCCTGGATGGCCTTGGCGCGCACCGCCTCGGATGCCGCGATAGCGGAGGAACGCTCCTGCGTCTTTTTGGCGATGTCGATGGCCTTCTGGATTTCGGCTATCTCGATCTTCTGGTCGCGCTCGACGCCGAGCTGGCGGATGTCGCGGTCCTTGATCAGCCGCGCCTCCTCGATGCCGCGCTCGGTGGTGATGCGAGCGCGCTCGACCTCTTCGCCGGCCGATATTTCGGCTTCCTCGAAAGCCTGGCGCTTGGCGACTTGCAGCGCCTCGAGGTGACGCTCGCGTGCAATCCTGACCTCGTCGATGGCACGCTCCTGCCCGATCCGCGCTGTTTCGGTCGCCTGGTTCTCGACAATTTCGGCGCGGCGCTTTTCTGCCTCGGCCCTGGTAACCTCCAATGCCTTTTCCGCCAGCGCGATCTGGCGTTCGAGCTCGGCGATTTCGAGGGCTTTCCTGCGCTCGATCTCGAGCTCGCTCTGCGTGCCTTCGCGTTCGATCCTGGCCTTTTCCAGGGCGAGCTCTAGCGCGATCTGCTCGCGCTCGGTCAGTTCGCGCATTTTCATTTCCGTCTCATCGAGGGCGCGGCGGCGCGCAATCTCGCGGCGCTGCGTGTCTTCCTCGCTCTTGATGCGCTCCTCGGTAATGTTGCGCTCCTGGTTGAGGCGCGATTTCTCGACGGCCTCGCGCGCCGACAGTTGCGCCTGCTCGGCCTCCTGGTCGCGGATCGCCCGCTCCCTGGCGAGTTCGGAGCGCTGCGAGGCGCGACGTATCTCGACCTCGCGCTCCTGCTCGAGGCGGGCGTATTCGGTGTCGCGGTCGATCTCCAGCACCTTGCGCTGGGTGTCGAGGTTCTGGTTGCGGATGTCGACCAGCGTGCGCTGCTCGATCTCGTTGCGCATCCTGCGGCGCGTCTCGATCGATTCCGTCAGTTGGGTGAGGCCTTCGGCGTCGAAGGCATTGGACGGATCGAAATATTCGAGGCTGGTCTGGTCGAGGTCGACGATGGCGACGCTTTCCAGCTCCAGCCCGTTGGCGGCGAGCGATTCCGAGGCAAGCTGCCGGACCCTGGCCGCATAGTCGCCGCGCAGCTCGTGCATCTCTTCCAGCGTCATCTGGGCGGCAACGGTGCGCATGGCACCGGCGAACTTGCCCTCCAGCAATTCGCGCAGGCTGTCGGGCTGCAGCGTGCGGCGCCCGAGCGTCTGGGCTGCGGCGGCGACCAGATCGCGGCCGGCGCCGACACGGACGAAGAACTCTGCGACCAGATCAACGCGCATGCGGTTCTTGGTGATCAGCGCAAAGGCATCCTCGCGGCGCACTTCGATGCGCAGGACGTTCATGTTGACCGGCGTGATCTCGTGCAGCACCGGAATGACGAAAGCGCCGCCGTTCACCACCACCTTCTCGCCCATGAAGCCGGTGCGCACGAATGCCGTCTCCTTGGTCGACCGGCGATAAAGCCATCGCAGTATGTAGACGGCGATCACCACGACGATCGCGGCAATGATTAGCCACAAAAGGAAAGCGCCCAAGGTCTGCGCGGCCATCTTTTCTACCCTCCCAAATAGAATGCGGTCAGCCACAGGCTACCGGCACCGATTTTACAATTGCGCGTGCTCGAAGCCATTATGCTCGCCTCTGCAGTTTCGGCGTGATCGCGCGGAACGCATTGACCGCCGCATCGACGAAGAGCGCGTCATTGATGTTCGCACCCACACGCTCGAGATGGCGCTGCGGCGTCTGGCGAACGGTCTTCTCGATCGCCTCGAACAGGGCGTGGTCGGCCTCCGGATCGTGAAACGGCTGGCCTGGTGCATCGAGCGTCGAGACACCGCCCTCCGGCAACAGGAACCGCACCGGGCCATTCATGGCATTGAGCCGCGCACCGATCCATTCGCCAAAGGCGCGGTTCTCGTCGCGGGTTGTCCGCATCAGCGTGACGTTCGGATTATGGATGACGAATTTGCGGCTTCGAAATTTCTCCGGCACGCTGTCGCGCGGGCCGAAATTGACCATGTCAAGCGCGCCGGTCGAGCCGACATAGGGCAAGCCGGTGCGGATTGCGGCGCCAAAGCGGTCTTCAGTCGCCGGAAAAACACCGCCGACGATCATGTCGGCCACTTCCGTCGTGGTCAGGTCGAGGAAGGCCGAGAGCAGCCGCGAATCGCCGAGCTTCTCCATTGCCCGCCCGCCGATGCCGGTGGCGTGGAAAACGAGACAGTCGTAGTCGGCCTCGAGCAGTCTGGTCACCGCCTGCACTGCTGGCGTTGTTACGCCGAACATGGTGATGCCGACTGCGGGGCGCGCCAGCTTGCGCCTGGCCTCCCAGGCTTCGGCATTGGGCAGCTGCGCGACCATGCCCGCCATCGCATGCGCGGCGTTCGACAGCACCTGTTCGGTGATCGAATTCAACCCCTGAACGTCGGCGACCGAATGGAACATCATGATATCGGCACCGCCGACATATTTGGCGACGTCGCCGGCTGCCACGGTCGACACCATCAGTTTAGGGATGCCGACGGGCAGCACGCGCATGCCTGCTGTTGCCAGCGTGGTGCCGCCGGAGCCGCCGGCCGAGATGACGCCGCCAATGCGCGGCTCGCGCTCGATCCAGCGCGCGAAGGCTTCCGCCATAGCGCTCACCGAGCCGCCGCGATCATTGGTGAAAACGGCCGCCGATCCCCGCATATGCATTCCGGCTACCTGCATGGCAGGAACGTCGGCGCTCGACGGTTTTCCGGAGGTGGAGAGGTCGACGGTGCGAACCGGAATGCCGAGGGACTTCAGCCGGTCGGCGACGAACCGCAATTCCTTGCCCTTGGTATCGAAAGTGCCGGCGACGAGCACTGTTCTTCCAATGCGTTCGGCGAAAGGAATTGCAAAGACCTTCTTCAAATCGTCCTGTGGCGCGGCCCTCTCGATAGCCGCTTGCCGCATGGCCGTGACCGGCACGTTCCAGCGGTTGGGCAGTTCGGTGACCGGAAGGTAGGTTCCATTCTGGGTCATCGGTTCGGAACCGGTAGCCGTCCGGTCGATGCGGTAGACTTCAGCCAACTGGTCCTTCGCCTGTGCCGCGGCTGCCGGCGTGACGGACGTCTCGTCGGCATGGCGTCCGACACCAAGCAGCCGTTGCTGCAATTCCCGGTCTGCCGCGAGCGCTGCCGCGTCCATCAGCCGATTGATGCGGCCGTTGACCATGATGGCGACCTGGTTGGAAACCGCGGTCGCCACGCCGATATTCTGCTCGATGACGAGGATCGCCATCTCACCTTCCTCGGCCAAGGTGACCAGCATCCGCTCAACCTGGTCGACAATGATCGGCGCAAGGCCTTCGGTCGGCTCGTCCATGACCAGCAGCTTCGGGTCGCTGAGCAGGGCACGCGAGATCGCCAGCATCTGCTGTTCGCCGCCGGAGAGCTGCGAGCCGCCATTGGTGCGGCGCTCGGCGAGGCGCGGAAATGTCTGGTAGATGCGTTCGACGGTCCAACTCGCATCGCGCCGATTGCCGGCAGCGAGACGGAGATGCTCATCAACGCTCAGGCTTGGCCAGACGCGCCGCCCTTGCGGCACATAACCGACGCCGAGGCGATGGATCTCGTGCGGTTCGAGCGCAGTGATCTCGCGGCCGTCGACGCGGATCGAGCCGGAGCGCGCGCGCTTCAGGCCGACGATGGTGTTGCAGAGCGTCGACTTGCCCATGCCGTTGCGGCCGACCACCGACAGCACGCCGCTTTCCAGCGCCAGCGAGACGCCCTGAAGGGCATGGCTTTCGCCGTAATAGACCTGCAGATCCTCTATTTTGAGGATCGCCTTGCCTATTTTGCCGGAAGAGGCTGGGCCAGAAGGGAGCGTTCGGCCGAGGGGAACGGGGCGCTCAGCCATGCTTGCCCCCGAGATAGATCTCCTGGACCTCCGGGTCGGCCTCGATCTCTTGCGGCGTGCCTTCCTTGAACAGACGGCCGTTGTGCATCATCGACACATATTCCGAAACGCGCAGCGCGACATCCAGATCGTGCTCGATGATAATATAGCCGATATGCTTGGGCAGCGCATTGAGGATCGCCACCAAGTCGCGGCGCTCGGTCGGCGACAGGCCGGCCGCCGGCTCGTCGAACAGGATGAAGCGTGGCGCGCCGGCCAGCGCCAGCGCGATCTCCAACTGCCGCTGCTGGCCATGGCTGAGTGTCGCCACCAGCAGGTCGCGATAGGCCTCGAGATGCACGGCATTGAGGATCGATTCCGCCTGCACCATGTTGACGTCGGTGGCCTTTGGGCGGAGCAGCGAGAACCGTCGGCGTGAGACGCCGCGGCAAGCGAGAAAGATCGAGTCGAGAACCGACAAGCCTTTGAACAGCTGCGAGATCTGGTAGGTCCGCCGCAAGCCCCGCCGGATGCGTTCATGCGGCGGCAAGTCGGTGATGTCCTCACCGAAGAAGCGGATGCGGCCAGCCGTCGGCAGGAAATCGCCGGTCACTGCATTGAACAGCGTGGTCTTGCCGGCGCCGTTAGAGCCGAGAACCGCGCGCCGCTCGCCAGCCGCGATCCTCATATCAATGCCGGAGAGCGCCACCAAAGCGCCGAAATGCCGCGCAACGCCATCGAGTTCCAGCGCAAAGGCGCCGGAGCTTTGGAGACGGTTCGCGGCAAGAGTTTCGGTCACGGGCGGATATACTCGCAAGCCACGCGGTTACGGGCAGCTCGGATTGTCGCGGCTGACAGCCCCAAGCTTGGTGAACTCGTCTTCGGGAATGCCCAGCGTCTGGTTGACCTGCGACACGACTTTGACGAGCTTGTTCAAAAGATTGCCGTCCGGCCCCTCGGTCACCTCGGTCAGGTAGATGTCGGCAATCGCGTTGCGGTTCTTGTCCAGTGACACCTTGCCGGTCGGCGTGTCGAAAGACAGTTTCGAGAGTGCGTCACGCAGTTTGGCGCCGCCATCGGAGACATCGCCGCCGACCTGTTCGAGACCGAGCAATGTCGCCTTCATGTTGACGTAATAGCCGTGGGCGAAGAGCGACGGCGAGGGAAAGGCACCTGGCTGCTTCTTGTAGGCTTCGACGAAAGTTTTCCAACTAGGCGCGTCGTTGGTGTCGGCGGTTGGTCCGGCGGAAGGCGTGCCGACCAGCACGTCGCGCAGCTTGCCCTTCGAGGTCAGCACCGTCTGGTCGACGGTGATCGAGCCACCAATCAAGGGGGCCGCGCCGCCGCCCTGCTGATACTGGGTCAGGAAGTTCACGGCGTCGGCGCCGCCAAGCGCGACGTAGATTGCATCGACGTCATCGGGAATGGCCGCGATAACCGACGAAAAATCCTTGTTGCCGATCGGCACCCAGGATTTGGACGGCACCTTGCCGCCTGCCTTGCAGAACTCGGCCATGAAGCCGAAGACCTGCGTATACGGGAAAGAATAGTCCTCGGCGACCGTAGCGACCCGCTTGTAGCCTTTGTCGTTGAAGGCATAGGTGCCGAGACCCGCCATCCACTGCGCGCCGTCGGTCGAGAAGCGGAAGAAGTTTTCCGCCGGATTGCGCAGCGTCGTGTCCTGCGCCGCCGAGGTGCCATTGATGAAGGTCACGGTCGGCTGGGTCTTGGCATAGTCCTTGACGGCGAGGCCCTCATCGCCCGAAAGCGGGCCGACCAAAACCTTGACACCATCCTGCTCGACCAGCTTGCGCGCAGCGCGCACGGCGCTATCAGGTGAAGCGTCGGACGAGCCTTTGACGATTTCGATCTTCTTGCCGGCAACCATGCCGCTGACCTCGTCGAGCGCCGTCTTCGCGCCGCGCTCGCCGTCTTCGCCGAGCACCGTGAACGGTCCCTCGAAAGTGGCGAGCAGGCCGATCTTGATCGTGTCGTCGGCGGCTAGCGCCAGAGACGGAGCTGTCAGCCCGGTGGCAAGCGCCAGCGCAAGCAGTGTGCGTCGATGTATTCTCATTTTTTCCTCCCTTTGATTGATTGATGCAGTTCATTCCGCTCCGGCGTCACGGACCGGAACGCAAGGACTCCTGAGCTAGCTGCGGTCTGATCCTCCCCCACAACCCAAGAATTCCATCCGGCGAGATGAAGACGATCACCAGGAACATCAGCCCGATCAGCGTGTTGAAACGCTCGGCTCCGACAAGGTCGATGGCAAAGGTCTGCATCAGGACAACGACGAGCGCGCCGAGAAAAGGCCCGATCGGGTGGCGCAAACCGCCGATGACGGCGATGATCAGCACGTCGATGGCTGCATCGACGCCGATCGTGCCGGGTGAAACGCGCCCATTGAACCAGACCAAAAGCACGCCTGCGACACCGGCAATGATTCCAGCCAGGAACCATGCGAAGACCTTGTGTGCGGTGACGTGATAGCCGAGCGCGCGCATGCGACGCGGATTGTCGCGGATTGCCTGCACGGTCATGCCGAAGGTCGAGCGGGCGCCGTAGAGTATCCCCGCGTAGGACAGCACCGCCGAACCCAGGCAGAGATAATAGAAGGCCTTCGGGTCGCGCCAGTTGACGCCCCAGAACACCGGCGCGCGAATGCCGGCATAGCCGGAATGGCCGTTGAAGATCGCGTAGTTTTGCTGGGCGAAATAGAAGGTCGCGGTGGCGATCGCCAACGTGATCATGATGGTATAGATGCCTTCGGTGCGCACCGAGATCCAGCCGATCAGCGCCGATGCCACCGCAGCTGCCAGAATGGCGAAGGGTGCTGCGATCCACCACGGCCAGCCGAGGCCGAGCACGTTCGAATTGTTCTCGCCGAGGATGGCGATGGCATAGGCGGCGATGCCGGCGACAGTGATCTGGGCAAGGCTGACCATACCGCCATAGCCGGCCAGCATCATCAGCGACAGTGCGAGCATGCCGAAGATCAGCGAATAACCGCCGATCTGCGTCAGGAAGAAATCGGATGCCACCAGCGGGTAGAGAACCAATGCTACGGCAAGGATGATGTGACCGGCGCCGAGCTTCTCCAGCCAGTTCTGTCGAGGCGCGGCGCCTACGGCGACGGTCAGGCTCATCGCGCTTTCCCCATGATGCCTTGCGGCCGCACCGACAGCACTACCACCATGATGACGAAGGTGAGCACGATGCCGTAGGTCGGGAAATAGACGAGGCCGATCTGTTCGGCGAGGCCGATCAGCAGCGCGCCGATTGCAGCACCGGTAATCGAACCCATGCCGCCGACGATGACGACGACGAGCGAGGCCAGGAGATAGCGGACGTCCTCGCCGGGCGCAACCGACAATGCCGAGCCGCCGACGACGCCGGCAAAGCCGGCAAGCCCGGCGCCGACGGCAAAGACGATAGCAAAGACCGCGTGTACGTTGACGCCCGAGGCCGACAGCATGGCGCGGTCGTCGACGCCGGCGCGGACCATCATGCCGACGCGCGTCTTGTGCAGCATCAGCCAAAGGCCGATGCCGATAACGATCGCAGCCGCCAGCACGACGACGCGATAAAGCGGGTAGGTGAGAAACACCGAGACGCCGTTAGACCGCACGGCCGTGACCACCGGTAAGGTCAGTGCACCGTCGAGCCATTCCGGCACCGGGATCTGATAGGTGCCGCCGGCCCAGACCGCCAGCATCAGGTCGGCGGCGACGATCGAGATACCGATGCTGACCAGGGTCTGGCGAAGGTCGTCGCCTTCCAGTCGCCGGAAGACGAAGATCTGCATGACGACGCCGACAAGGGCCAGAACGATAAAGCCCGCGGCGACACCCAGCAGCCAGTAGCCGGTGCGGTTCGCCACCTCATAGCCGATATAGGCGCCAAGCAGATAGAGCGAGCCATGCGCCAGGTTGACGTTGCGCATCAGGCCGAAGATCAGGGTAAAGCCGCTGGCGACCAGGAAATAAAGGCCAGCCAGGGTGATGCCGTTGAGGATGGCGCTGACGAATGCCTTCTTGGAAATCAGGATGGCGTTCAGCCAGTCCGGCCAGACGGCAAAGACCAGCCATGCAATGACGGCAGCTGCGAGGAGCCAGAAAAGACCCCACGCCTGTCTGCGCGTCATGCCGCCGCCAGAAATCTCGAGCCCCGAAGTCTTAGGCCGCGAAATGTCGGGCGAAGATGGCCGGTCCAGAATGCTCATGCGGTCAGCCGGCGGCGCTGCTCATTCAAGCGCGGCGCCTTGTGGAACTTGCCGTCCTTCATGATGGCGAGGATGCGGTTCTTGTCCTGCAGGATGCGCACGTCCGATATCGGGTCGCCGTCGATCAACAGCAGATCGGCGAGATAACCTTCCTTGATCATGCCGAGCTCGTCGCCCATCCCCATGATCTGTCCGCCATATTTGGTCCCGGCCTGGATTGCCTCCATCGGCGAGAAGCCAAGCATCTCGACGAAGGTCTGGATGTCCTTGGCGTTGGTGCCTTGCGGCGTCCAGGCAAAACCGTAGTCGCCACCGATGCAGACGCGGATGCCGCGTCGATGCATCTTCTTCATCGTCTCGATGCACATTTCGAGCTCACGCTCATATTCGAGCGAAAGCGGCGAACCAGGCTTGATGCCCCATTGCTCGGCATGGCGCGCGGTGTTGATCAGCCAGGCGATGCCGGGGGCCACGAAATGCTTGTCCTTGGCCGCCTCGAGCATGTCCAGAGCTTCCTCGTCGGCAAACGAAGCGTGGTAGATGTTCTGGATGCCATGACGGACGCACTGCTTGACCGAGCCGGATGAGCGCGCATGTGCCGACAGCACCTTGTTGCGGCACCGCGCCTCGGAGGCGGCCATGGCGACCTCTTCCTCCGACATTGGCGTTTCTTCGGCGCCCATGCCGGTGATGCTTTCGCCTGACAGATTGAGCTTGATGGAATCGACACCGTATTTGATCAGCTGGCGCACCGTGCGGCGGATTTCCTCGGGACCTGAGACGACGATGCCGAGATTGAGGCCTTCATGCGGAATGTGCGAAGGCGCGGAATCGCCGAGGCCGCCGACCGTCGTGATCTCGGGACCGGCGGCGAGGTAACGCGGTCCGGGAAAACGCCCCTGATTGATGAATTTCTTGCACACCACGTCGAGCCGCGGCTTGGCGGCTGCGGCGCCGCGGCCGGCAGTGAAGCCGGCGTCGAGTACCAGCTTGGCCATCTCCATGGTGACCAGCATGTGCTCTTCCACCTCCATCATCTGGATCGGGTCGATGCCGGGCGCGTTGTTCCAGGAGAGATGCAGATGCGCGTCGATCATGCCCGGCATCAGCGTCGCGCCCATGCCGTCGATCGTTGTGACACCGCCTGACAAGCCGCTGTAGGAGGACGACACAGCCGGCGAGCCGAAACGCGACGAGCCCTTGGTGATCTGCTTGATACGGTTGCCCTGAACCAGCACTTCGCCGGTGTAGGGGTATTCGCCGGTCGCATCGAGCACGCGCACATTGGTAAAGAGCGTGCTGCCCGGACCGTTTCCGTTCCAGCCGTCGTCTGCCATCAGAAAACCTCCCAAACTGTCGGGCGCACTGTTTTTACGCCCGAATTCCGATCCTCACCTATCAACGCGTCTCAAAAAATCGGCGAGCCTTTGGCTGCTTTCGCGGGGGCACTCCACCGTGGCCCAATGTCCGCACCGATCGAGAGACAAGAATATCGCTCCCTTTATCCTGTCGGCAAGCGCCTGGCCGACGCTCATCGGATTGACCGTATCGGCGTCGCCGGTAACCAAAAGGGTCGGCGCTGAAATCCGGCGCGTATCCACAGCCGTCGCCTTGGCCAGGGCTTCGCAGCTGCGGGCATAGGCTTCCGGGTCCTGCCTGGTGATGGATTCGCGCACGAAGGCGACGGCGGCCAGCGAGGTTTCCCTGGTATGTGCCGACAGCGCATTGGTGACGATCTGGTCGGCGATGTCGGCGATACCGCCCGATCGCGCCAATCGCGCCCGGTTGGCAAGGCCTTGCCGCGTCGCCTCGGCCGGCTCGGCGAGAGCACCGAACAAAACCAGCGACCTGACCAGCGACGGCTGCATCGCTGCGACCAACTGACAGACGATCGTGCCCATGGAGTGGCCGACGAAATGCGCCCGGGTGACGCCCATGCCCGCCATGGCGCGGATGACGGCGTCGCTCATTAGCTCGATCGTCAATGGATCGAGCGGCCGCGGCGAGCGGCCGGATCCAGGCAGGTCGAGGCGGATGACCCGGTAGGCCGAGAGCGCCTCCAGCTGCGGCTGGAACATGTTCGAGGTTCCGCCGAGACCGTGGATCATCACCACCGGCTCGCCCTCGCCGGCGACTTCCGCGACAATCGGACCGACGGTGACAGTTGTCATTGCACCCGCTCCACGATCCGGTTCTCCAGCGTCCCGATGCCGTCGATCTCGACCCGCACAATGTCGCCGGCTTTGAGATATTTCGGCGGATCAAAGCCGATGCCGACACCGACCGGCGTGCCGGTGGCGATGATGTCGCCCGGCTTCAAGGTGATGCCTTGCGAAAGCGTCGATATGATCGTCGGAATATCGAAGATGAGCAGCGATATTTTGGAATTCTGGCGGAGGTCGTCATTGACGAAACAACGTACCGAAGCGTTTTCCAGGTCGAGCTCATCCTTGGTGATCGCCCATGGCCCCATCGGGCAAAACGTATCCTGCGACTTACCGATTAGCCATTGGCTATATTTTCCCTGCAGGTCGCGGGCAGTGACGTCGTTGACAATCGTATAACCCCAGACGTGATCGTAAGCCTCGGCTTTCGAAATGCCGCGTCCGCCCTTGCCGATAATGACCGCCAGTTCCGCCTCATAATCGATCGCAATCGATATGGAAGGGTCGATCAGCACGTTCGAATGTGTTGCAACGACCGATTCGGGGACCTTCGAGAAAATGATCGGATGTTGCGGAATGGCGCCGGCACCGGCGCTCGAATCGAAGCCGCTGCGGGCAAACTCGTGGGCGTGTTCATAATAATTCTTGCCGACGCAAAAGATGTTGCGGGCAGGCAAAGGTATCGGCGCCTCGATCTCGACCTGCGCCAGCGGAACCGGCGACAGCGTGCGCGGCATCCCGGCGCCGTTGCGCCGCAACAGCGCCAGCACGCCAGACAGCGCCTGGTCAACAGGGATATCGAAGGGGGCGACCGACTGATTGTCGACATCGACAACGCCGACGCGACGTTCGCCTGCAATCGAAAACGTCGCGACCTTCATTCGTTCCTCCCTGAACCTTTTATGAGCCAATATAAGCTCTTTCGTTACACGCTATCGCCGATTGGTTTAGGCTGCAAGAGGGTTTTCGTCACTTGTCGCGGTAAATCGGGCCTTGACCTCATCAGGTACTGGACCGGCAGGGCGCCGGCTGATAGTATTGGTTCAACATTGGATCAGATTAAAAGCTCTCAACAAATGCCCAAGCTCGTCGCCAACGACATCGCCACTGTGCTGAAAAAACGGATTTCGGCCGGCGAGTGGCTTCAGGACGGGCGGATGCCGCCCGAGCGCGACCTTGCGGCCGAGTTCGGCGTGGCGCGCAATACGGTGCGTCGTGCCGTCGGCTTCCTGGAGGAGGACGGAACGGTTGTCCGGCATGTCGGGCGCGGCACTTTTCTGACTGCGACCAATCCCGATTCCATCGCGGCGACGGTCACGCGGATGGAAGGCACCAGCCCCGCCGACATGATGGAGATCAGGCAGTTGCTGGAGCCAGCGGCGGCGGCCTTCGCCGCCACAAATGCCAGCATGGCGGAACTAAACGCGGTTCGCGAAGCGCATCAGACCGCATGCGCTGCCGAGGACATGCCGGACTTCGAGCATTGGGACGCCGAGTTCCATCACTGCGTCTTCGCCTGCTGCCGCAATGACTTCCTGAAAGAGATTCACAATCTCATGCGCACGATCCGCAACCAATCGCCGTGGTTCGAAATGAAAAAGCGCTCATTCTCGGAGGAGCGCAGGCGCGTTTATTGCGACGAGCATCAGACAATATTGGACGCATTGCTGCGCCGCGACCCGGAAAGCGCCAACCAGGCGATGCTCGCCCATCTCAAGACAGTCGAGCGCAACCTTCTGGGCCGCTAATAGACGCGCGGCTCAAGGAGAGCGGGTGAGATGCGTCCAACGACTAAGCCTTCAGTACCGAGACGGCCAGTTCGCTGTTGTGGACGTATTCGTTGGCGTCAGGCTGCTTCTGCACGAGCAGGATGAACAGCAGGTCGGTGAGCGTCAGTTGTGCGTCGCGCGCGGTTATCGACGAAGAGCGCGCGCGCTCTTCATCGGCGATCGTGTGGAGGCGAATGTCGGCAACGCGGCTCAGCGGATTGTCGCGAAGTCCAGTGACGGCGATCACGGTGGTGCCACGTTTGCGAGCCAGTTCGGCTATCCGCAGGGTTTCGATGCTCGCCCCGGAATAGGAGAGCGCGAACAGCACGTCGCCTCGTCCAAGCGTCGAGACATTGGCCATTTGCACATGGCTGTCGCTGTCGTGCAGCACGTTGCGGCCGAGCTTCATCAGCTTGTAGGAGAAATCGCGCGCCACGAGCGAGGATGCGCCGACGCCGGCCAGATGAATGCGGCGCGCCCCGTTCAACGCTTCGAGGGCTTTGCCGATTTCCTGCTCGGTGTTGGCTGCGACGGTCTGTTGCATCGACAAGAGCTTGCTGCCGATCAGCTTGCGCAAGATGACCAGATAGCTGTCGCCGACCTCGATCGAACCGTGGATCATGCCGGCCGGCACGTGCCATTCCTGCGACTTGGCCTCGCTGACGGCGAGCTTGAGCTCCTGATAGCTGGCATAGCCGAGCTTCTGGCTGAACTTGACGACGCTCGACTGACTGCGGCCGATTTCGGCGGCGAGCGCCGCCGTCGACAGGCGCAGCATCTGGTCGGGATTGTCGACGATGTACCGCCCGATCTCGCGATCGCCGGGCGCCATGATCTCGAGCTTGGCCTCGATCTTCTTCAGGACGGACATGCGTTCCCCTGTTGCCAGTCATCGACAATGCCAAGCCAAGGAATAAATTATTCCGTTCCTGATTGACAGCCAAGAATGATCTATCAAATCTCGACCCGTGCGGTTTCGGCCTGGCCTTTCGCCCACACCAACGATTCGGACATGCACGGGAATTCGGACATGAAAGATCGCCTGCAAGCGCGTAGACTCGCCGACACCTTGGATTAGGGCAGAGCCATGGATAGATTGCGGATCGTCGGCGGGCACAGGCTTGAGGGCGCGGTGACGATCTCCGGCGCCAAGAACGCGGCCTTGCCGCAAATAGCGGCAGCTTTGCTCAGCCCCCACCCGCTGCAGCTGACCAACCTGCCTGAGGTGACCGATGTCGACAACATGCTTGGCGTCGTCGGCCTTCATGGGGCTGAAGTCACCAGATCGGCGCATGCCGCCACAATCGATGCCAGTGCTGCCGTCTCTAGGGAGACAAGCTACGACACAGTCAGGCGCATGCGCGCGACGGTGCTGGTTCTCGGTCCGCTGCTTGCCCGCTTCGGCCATGCCCGGGTCTCGCTGCCTGGCGGATGCGCGATCGGCGCACGGCCGGTCGACATGCATGTCGCCGCGCTTGCGGCACTTGGCGCCGACATTGCCATCGAAAACGGGCTGATCGTCGCGTCTGCGCCGGGCGGACTGAAAGGCGCGCGCATCGTTTTGAGCTCGCCGTCGGTCGGCGCGACCGAAACTGCGATGATGGCGGCGACGACTGCACACGGCGAGACCGAGATCCTCAACGCGGCCCGCGAGCCGGAGGTGGCCGATCTTGCCGCCTGCCTGAACGCCATGGGCGCGCGGATCGAGGGCGCCGGCACGCACCGCATCCTGATCGCGGGCCGCACAGACTGGCGCGCCGCCACGCACGACATCATCCCGGACCGGATAGAGGCCGGCACCTATGCCGTCGCAGCGGCTATCACCGGCGGTCAGCTCGAGCTGACCCACGCGCGGCTCGAGCACATGGCATCCGTCGTCCAGCTGCTCGAAGCAGCCGGTGTGAAAATATGGCCGGGCGACCGCGGGCTGATCGTGTCGAGAGACGGGCCACTCGAGGCGGTCGACGTGACGACGGAGCCCTATCCGGGCTTTCCGACCGATCTTCAGGCGCAGTTCATGGCGTTGATGTGCTGTGCCGAGGGCGCTTCGCTGTTGCGCGAGACGATCTTCGAGAACCGTTTCATGCATGTGCCCGAACTGATGCGGCTCGGCGCCAATATCAAGCTGCAAGGCACCATGGCGCTGGTGCGCGGAGGCGAGAAGCTGAAGGGCGCGCAAGTGATGGCGACCGACCTGCGCGCCTCCGTCTCGCTGGTGCTGGCGGCGCTGGTGTCCGAAGGCGAGACAACGATCAACCGGGTGTACCACCTCGACCGTGGCTATGAGCAGCTGGACCGCAAGCTCCGCCTGTGTGGCGCCCAGATCGAGCGGATAAGTGGATGAGTGCCGGCGCGGTGTCTCCGCATTATTTCCTGGGCGTCGATGGCGGCGGAACCGGCTGCCGGGCGCGTATCGAAGACGAGGCAGGAACTGTGCTCGGGCAAGGCCTGTCGGGCCCGGCGACAACGCGGCTCGGTATAGAGGCGGCCTGGGCCTCGATTGCCAAAGCCTTTGGCGCGGCGATCGAAGAGGCAGGGTTCGCGGCGGTGGAAATCGCCAGGATCCGCGCCGGCATCGGTCTTGCCGGCATCGGCCGCAAGGGTGTGCTCGAGGCGTTTCGTGGCATCGAACATCGCTTTGCGAGCATCGACTTCGTCAGCGACGGCGTCGCGGCTTGCCTTGGCGCTCATTCGGGTCAAGACGGCGCCATCGTCATAGCCGGGACCGGTTCGATCGGGCTCGGCTTTGTCGAAGGGCGCGACCTGCGCGTCGGCGGCTACGGTTTTCCGATTTCCGACGAGGGCAGCGGCGCCGATCTCGGACTAAAGGCAGTGCAGCTTGCCTTGCGTGCCCATGACGGCCGGCATGAGCGGACGGCGCTGCTGACCGAGGTGATGCAGCGCTTCAGGGACGATCCGTTCGAGGCGGTGGCCTGGATGGACCGCGCCAGCGCGACCGACTATGCCGCCTTGGCGCCGATGGTGATCCGCCACGCCGACCAGGGCGATCCGGCCGGACGGCGCATCGTGCAAGGTGCTGCCGAGCAGGTCGACACGTTCGTGCGGGTGCTGTTCGAAAAGGGCGCGCCGCGGGTTACGCTGCTCGGCGGTCTGTCCAGCCCGCTAGAGCCATGGCTCGCTCCCGACGTCCGCCGACGTCTGAAGCCGGCCGATGGCGATGCGGTTTCGGGAGCCATAATCCTGGCTAGGAAATCCCTGTGTCAGCGATAGTGCTCCTGCCTTAAGGAATATTATATTCCTAGAATCCGTTGACACGAGGAATATCGAATTCTAAAAAGTTAACCAAGCAGAAGCAAGTTGCCGGTCGCCGGCTGCGGGCACTGGACGTCGGCTGGCACCGCATCACATTCCTGCTCACAGCAGATTGAAAGCAAGCAAGTGGTCGAACACGGGTTGATGTCGGAGCTGGAGCGATTGGTTTCCGAGGACCGGAATCCGAAGACGATGGACATCGATCTGTTGCCGACCCTCGAGGTGCTGCGCAAGATCAATGACGAGGACAAAGGCGTTGCGGCAGCCGTCGAGAAGGTCATCCCCGACATTGCTGCGGCCGTGGACCGGATCGTGAGCGCGTTCCAGAAAGGTGCACGCCTTGTCTATATGGGCGCGGGCACGAGCGGCCGGCTTGGCGTCCTCGACGCCTCGGAATGTCCGCCGACCTTCGGCGTGCCCGAGGACATGGTGATGGGCCTGATCGCCGGCGGCGTCGACGCGCTGGTGCACTCCGCGGAAGGCGCGGAGGACGATCCGAAGCAGGGAATAAAGGCGCTGCAGGACATCAAGCTGACCGCCGGCGACGTGGTGGTCGGCATCGCTGTCAGCGGACGCACACCCTATGTCATCGGCGGCTTGACCTATGCCAAGCAGGTGGGAGCCACCACCGTGGCGCTGTCCTGCAATCCGCGATCGACCATTGCCGGAATTGCCGATATTGCCATCTCTCCGGTGGTTGGACCGGAGGTCCTCACCGGCTCGACCCGGCTGAAATCGGGAACCGCGCAAAAGCTGGTGCTCAACATGCTGTCGACCGCCAGCATGATCCGCATCGGCAAGAGCTATCAGAACCTGATGGTTGACCTCAATCCAAGCAACAAGAAGCTGATCGCCAGGGCGGTCAGGATCGTGATGCAGACGACCGGCTGCGCGGCGCAGCAGGCACGACAGGCACTCGACCAGACCGGCAATGACGTAAAACTGGCAATCCTGGTGACGATCACCGGCATGGGCGTCGAAGAAGCACGTAAGGCGCTTGCCAATGCGGGAGGTTTCCTGCGCAAGGCGATAGGCGAAAAGACGGTGTAAGACCGCATGGATGCTGGGCCGATGTTCCGGGGCGTGTGTCCCTTTGAAGCGGTCCGGGGAACTGCAAGGCATCAGGTTTAACAATAATGGGAGACGACAATGGTACGGCACATTGGCAAGAAACTGCTTTCCGGGATGACGCTTGCGGCAATGCTGGCCATTGCCGCGGCACCGGTGCAGGCGAGTGCGGCGACGCTGCACATGGCCTGGTCGCAGGACGCCACCGGTCTTGATCCGCACAAGCAGACGGCATTCTCCTCGCTGCGGTTGCTGGAGCTGATCTATGAACCGCTGGTACGGCTCGACGCCAATCTGCAGATCACGCCCGCGATTGCCGACTCCTGGCAGTTCTCGGCGGACGGCAAGGAGCTGAGCTTCAGGCTCAATCCGAAAGCAAAATTCCAGAACGGCGCCGCCGTGACCTCGGCCGACGTCAAGGCATCTTTCGAGCGCATACTCGACGAGAAGACCGGTGCGGCCGCCCGCGCCAACTTTCTCTCGATCGCCAGCATCGACACGCCCGATCCAGCCACCGTCGTGTTCCACCTCTCGCAGCCGGATGTGCCGATCCTGACGGCGATGAGCGACGTCAATGCCGCGATCGTCCCGGCAAGCGAAATCACGGCCGGCTCGATCGGCACGACGACGGTCGGCTCGGGTCCGTTCAAGCTCGAAAAGTGGGATCCTAATTCCAAGGAAGTGCTTGTCGCCAACAAGGATTGGGCGGGCGGCGCGACCGGTGTCGACGGCATCGAGATCAGCGTGCTGCCGGACGAAACGGCGATCCTGGCGGCGATGCGCACCAAGCAGATCGACTTCGCCCTGCTCAACGATCCACTTGTCGCCACGCTGGTGCCCAAGGAGGCCAGCCTGCAGTTGAACCGCGTGCCGGTGCTTGCCTACCACGTGCTGCAGCTCAATCCGTCCCGCAAGCCGATGACCGAACTCAAGGTGCGTCAGGCGATCTCCTGCGCCATCGACCGGCAGGAAGTGCTGGACACCGCCTCGCTCGGCGAAGGCAAGGTCACCGGCCCGCTGACCATCCCGGCGCTGGCGACCGATCCGAGCCAGTTGTTCTGCTACAAGCGCGACGTCGAGAAGGCCAAGCAACTGATGACTGAAGCCGGCTATGCCGACGGCTTTTCGGCGACCGTGATCGGCGCCACCGGCGAGCCGCCGACAGCAGCGGCGGAAGCCCAGGTCATCCAGTCGCAGCTCGCCGAAATCGGCGTCAAGCTCGACATCAAAATGATGGAGCTCAACGTCTATGTCGATGCATGGCTGAAGGGCGATTTCGACATGGCCGTCGCGCTGAACGGCGGCAGGGCCGATCCCTACACTATGTATAATCGCTACTGGACCAAGACCGGCAATCTGCAGAAGGTGGCGAACTATATCGACGATACGCTGGACGGCCTGATGCAGAAGGGCCGCACCGAGACCGACCCGGCGGCGCGCAAAGCGATCTTCGCCGACTTCGAGAAGCACATCACTGAGATGTCGCCCTGGATATGGCTCTACACGTCCTACAGCTACACGGCCCAGCAGAAGAATATCGCGGGATTCGAACCGGTGCCGACAGGTTCGCTGTTCAGCCTCGCCAAGGTGACGATCCAGTAGCTGCTTCGATGCCGGACGAGAGGATATTCTTCGCGTGAACTATCTGATGCGGCGACTGGCGACCTTCCCTCTCGTCCTGCTTGGCGTGTCCATCGTGGTGTTCCTGGCAATCCGGATGGTTCCGGGCGATTCGATCACGGCGATGCTGGGAAGCGAAGCCGGCCTGCTGACGCCTCCTCAGCGCGACGCGCTTGCGGCCTATTTCGGCATCGACCAGCCCTGGTTCATCCAGTACTGGCGTTGGCTGCTTGGTCTTTTCCAAGGCAATCTCGGCATTTCGTCCACCTATGGCAGGCCGGTGCTCGGCGTTATTCTCGAACGCTTCCCGCTGACGCTGGAGCTTGCGCTGCTGTCGATGATCATCGCCCTTGTCGTCGGCATGCCGGCCGGGATCTTTGCCGCCACCCACAATGAGAAGCTTTCCGATCTCGGCGTGCGCGTTGTCGCAATGATCGGACAATCGACGCCGAACTTCGTCCTTGCACTGCTGATCATCTACACGCTGTCGGCGGGGTTTGGCGTTTTGCCGGCGATGGGCGAGTTTTCGCCGCTGTGGCGGGATCCGCTGCGCAATCTCAGCCAGCTGTTGCTGCCGGCCGTCACGCTCGGTTTCGCCTTCGCGGCGTCGGTCACCCGTATATCGCGTTCGGCGATGCTCGACGTGCTGAGCGACGATTACGTCAGGACCGCGCGCAGCAAGGGCGTCTCGGCGCGCGGCGTCATCTGGCGGCATGCTTTGCCCAATGCGCTCATCCCGGTCGTGACGCTGAGCGGCATAGAGTTCGGCTATCTCCTGGGCGGGGCAGTCATCGTCGAGCAGATCTATGCGCTGCCCGGTCTCGGCCGCATGGTGCTGGACGCCATCCTGCAGCGCGACTATGCGCTGGTGCAGGGAAGCGTGCTGTTCATCGCCTTCAACTTCATGATCGTCAATCTCCTCGTCGACCTCGCCTATGTCGCGCTCGACCCGCGTATTCGGCTAAGCGAGCACTGATGGCGACATTGCGGGCCATACTTGCGCACACCAGCGGCCGCATCGGCGGTGCCATCGTTGCGCTTTATCTGCTGCTTGCCGTACTTGGCATGCTGGGGCTGACGCCGGACAATCCGCTGACGCAGCACCGGGTCGAGCGGCTGCATGCGCCTGACAGCACTTACTGGATGGGCACGGACCTGTTCGGCCGCGATGTCGCAAGCCGGCTGATGACCGGGATCGGCCAGTCCTTCCTCGTGGCCTTCTTTTCGGTCGCCTTCGCGACACTGGCCGGCACCGTGCTCGGGCTGGCGGCAGCCTGGTTCGGGCGCCGCTGGGACGGCCTGGTGATGCGCATCATGGATGTGCTGCTGGCATTCCCGGCGATCCTGCTGGCGCTGCTGATCGTCGCGGTTGCGGGACCGGGAACCTGGACCAGTGTCGTCGCCATTGCCATCGTCTACACGCCGATCTTCACGCGCGTGGTGCGCGGCCCGGCTCTGTCGCTCAAGGCGCGTGAGTTCGTCGACGCGGCCCGCACGTTCGGCAGCAGCTCGAGCTACATCGTGACACGGCATCTGCTGCTCAATCTGGTCGCGCCGTTGACCGTTCAGGTGACGCTGGCGCTGGCCTGGGCACTGCTCACCGAAGCCGGCTTGAGCTTCCTCGGGCTCGGCACGCAGCCGCCCGCCGCGTCGCTCGGCCTGATGCTGAGCGACAGCCGCAACCTGATGGAGACAGCTCCCTGGTTGATGATCTTCCCGGGGGTGGCGATCATGATCAGCATCCTCGGTTTCAACCTGCTCGGCGATGCGTTGCGCGATGTGCTCGACCCGAAGACGCGGAGATCGATCGCATGATCCCGCTGCTGTCCGTCAGCGGTTTGCGCGTCGGCTTCGGCCGAAAGCCGTCAGCCAATGAGGTCGTGCGCGGCGTCAGCTTCGATCTCGCTGACGGCGAAACGCTGGCCATCGTCGGCGAAAGCGGCTCGGGCAAATCGGTGACGGCGCTCTCGATCAATCGCCTTGTCGATTATGGCGGCGGCCGCATCACCGCGGGCTCGATCAAGCTGAAGCGGGCCGACGGCAGCATGTTCGACCTGACCGCCGCGGCCGAGCCGCAGCTGACGAAGATCCGCGGCGGCGAAATCGGCATGATCTTCCAGGAGCCGATGACCTCGCTCAATCCGGTGCTGACCATCGGCAGGCAGATCGAGGAGTCGTTTCGCCTGCATCGCGGCCTGACCGGCCGGCAAGCGACGGCGGCGGCCAAGGACGCGCTCGACCGTGTGCGCATTCCCGACGCAGCACGGCGGCTGAAATACACGCCCAACCAGCTTTCGGGCGGCATGCTGCAGCGGGTGATGATCGCCATGGCGCTCGCCTGCAACCCGCGCCTGCTCATTGCCGACGAGCCAACGACGGCGCTGGATGTTACGGTGCAGGCGCAGATCATGGCGTTGCTCGCCGAGTTGAAGCAGGAAACCGGGATGTCGATGATCTTCATCACCCACGATATCGGCTTGGTTGCAGGTATCGCCGACAAGGTGATGGTGATGCAAAGCGGAGAAGCTGTCGAGCAAGGCGCGCTGAACCAGATATTGGACGATCCGCAGCATCCCTATACGCGGCATCTGCTTCATGCGGTGCCGCATTTCGCCGGCGGCAGTGCGACACGCAAAGACATGCAACGCGAAAAGCAAAAAGCTACCGAGCCGGCGCTGAAGGTCGATGGCCTCGTGGTGCGATTTCCCGTCAAGGGTGGCTTTTTCAGCCGCGCCAGCGGTGCCGTGCATGCGGTGGACGGTGTGGATTTCGACTTGATGCCGGGCGAAACATTGGCCGTCGTCGGCGAGAGCGGTTCCGGAAAATCCACCGCCGCCCGTGCGATTCTGGGGCTGGTGCGCTCGACGCGCGGCACAATCTTGGCCAGCACGCGCAAGGCCGCCGCCGGGCAGAGCGCCCTTCCCGTGCAGATGGTGTTCCAGAATCCCTATGGCTCGCTTAATCCCAGGCTCGCCATCGAAAGCATTCTTGCGGAACCGGTGATCGCCACGGGCGGGCGGATAACTGCTGAGACGCGAGCGAAAATGGCCGCGCTGCTGAACCGCGTCGGCCTGCCGGAAAACAGCCTGCAGCGTTATCCGCACGAATTCTCCGGCGGCCAACGCCAACGGCTGTGCATTGCCCGTGCGCTGATGCTCAATCCCTCCGTTGTCGTCCTCGACGAAGCGGTTTCGGCGCTCGACGTATCGGTGCAGGCCAGAGTGCTGGAGCTTTTGATCGAGCTGCAGAGTGAATTCGGGCTGGCCTATCTGTTCATCTCGCATGACATGGCTGTGGTCGAGCGGATCGCCCATCGCATCGCGGTCATCTATGCCGGCCAGATCGTCGAGATCGGCGATGCCAGATTGGTGCTCTCGGAGCCGAAGCACTCCTATACCAAACAGCTTATCGCGGCCGTTCCCACCATAGACCGGCGGCATGAACGTTTCGAGCTGGACACGCGCCAGGTTCCCTCGCTCGTGCGTCCGCTGGGATTTGAGCCGGGCCCGGCAAAATGGCAGCAGTTCGGGCCGGATCATAGAGTACGGGTGGAAGTGTGATGATTGTCGCCCGAAAGCATGCAGAGGCAGACGGACAGCTCCCTCGCTGCCTTTCAGACGGACGCCGCAATTGATCGATCCCGATCTCTTCTCCCGCGCATTCGCCCCTCTCGAAGCGGCAGTGGCTGCGGCGCGCATTCCGGGCGGCGTGCTCGGCATGGTCGACCGGGACGGCGAACGCATCGTCCGGGCAATCGGCTCAGCCCAAGTCGTGCCGAAGATAAGGCCGATGCATGTCGGGACATGGTTCGATCTGGCATCCCTGACAAAAATCATCTTCACCACACCGCGCATTTTGGCGCTGGCGGAAGAGGGGGTCATCGACCTCGACGCGCCGCTGATTTCGGTCCTGACCGATCTTCGCCAATATGACGAAAAGGCCTGGGAGCGGACGGTGACGTTTCGCCAGTGCCTCGGCCATCAGACACCGTTTCCCGCCGTCGCGCCGATCTACACCTATGGGCGTGACCCCGAGCTGTTGCGCGCCTTTGTCTTGCAGCGCGAGTGGCAGGTCGGGGAGCCGGTCTATTCCGATATCAACTTCATTCTGCTCGGCTTCGTCCTGGAGCGCCTGTCCGGCAAGACCATTCGCGACATGGATCCCGGTCCTGGCTTCGCGTTCTCCGCCGAACCGGGTCAAGCGGCGGCCACAGAAGATTGCACATGGCGCCATCGCGTGCTGTCAGGCGAGGTCCACGACGACAATTGCTCGGCATTGCAAGGGGCCGGTCACGCCGGGCTGTTCGGAACGGCAGCTTCGGTCCTCGACTTTGCGCGAGGGCTGCTGGACGGGACCGGCGCGTCGCAGCGTTCGATAGCGCTGATGCGCACGCCCTTGTCGGCAACCCGCACCCATGGCTGGGAGCGACCCTACGAAGGCTGGTCCGGCGGCCGGCTGTGCAGCCCCGAAACCATCGGGCATACCGGCTTCACCGGCACCGGGCTTTGGGTCGACTTCGACAAAAGCAGAGCGTGGACCTTGCTCACCAACCGGATCCATCCGACACGTCATTTCAACAGCGGGATCGCAGCGCTTCGCCAAGCGGTCGGCGATCTCGTCAACGGAGCCTGACAATCATGAAAAATGGCGAACCAATGTGGGCCGTCGGCTTGATGACCGGCACCGTGCTGGACGGCAATATCGACGTCGCGCTGATCAAGACCGACGGCGAGCGGATCGCGGATTTCGGCACCTACACGCTGGCCCCCTACCCGCAGTCGATCCGGACCTTGCTGGAAGAGACGCTTAGGCAGGCAAGGAACTGGAATTTCACCGGGCCGGAACCGGCAATCTTCCACGAGGCAGAGGAGGCGCTGACGCGCGCCCAGTCTGCGGCGGTCAAGGATCTTGTCGAAAGCCACGGCCTGACCATGGCCGACATCGGCGTCGTCGGCTTTCATGGCCAGACCGTGCTGCACCGTGCCCCGCAAGTAGGCCGACTGGGCCAGAGTCGCCAGCTCGGTCATGGCGAGCTGATGCATGCCATCCTGGGCACCAAGGTCGCCTATGACTTCCGCTCGGCCGACATGCGCGCCGGCGGCCAGGGCGCGCCGCTGTCGGCGGCCTATCACGCCGCGCTGCTGCGCGAAGCCGACGCCAGCGGCGACACGGCGGTGCTCAATCTCGGCGGCGTCGCCAACATCACCTGGTGGGACGGCAAGGACAATGTCATCGCTTTCGATACCGGACCCGCCAACGCGCCGCTGAACGACTTCATCAAGTCGAAGGGGCTTGGCGAAATGGACCGCGACGGCGCGCTGGCTCGCGTCGGGACGGTCGATGAGGCACGGTTGGCCAAGCTCCTGCAGCACCCGTACTTGACCAAGCCATACCCGAAATCGCTGGACCGTTTCGATTTCGGCGCCTCGATGGCGGAAGGGATGAATGCCGAGGATGGCGCTGCCCTGCTGACGGCCTTCACCGCGGCCGCGGTCGGCAAGGCGCTCGATCTTCTGCCGCGCCGGCCGAAGCGGCTGGTGGTCAGCGGTGGCGGTCGCCACAACCCAACGATCATGGCCATGCTTGCCAGCCGCGCCGGCGTCGAAGCCGTGCCGGCGGAGGCGCTTGGCTGGAAGGGCGACGCGGTGGAGGCGGAGTGTTTTGCCTTCCTGGCTGTGCGCGTGCTTAGGGGCTTGCCGATCAGCTTCCCCAGCACGACCGGCGTGCCACAGCCGATGTGCGGCGGACGCCTTGCCGGCTAGTTAAGCCACCAATTTCTTCTGCAGGAAGATACGGCTTCGGCCAATGGGAAAGTCGGCGAGCGCACCGAACGGTCGATAACCTTGGCGCTCATAGGCCTTGGCGGCCTTGGGATTGAACGTGTCGATCCAGGCGCCGTGACAGCCGCGCGCCATCGCCTCCCTCTCGGCTGCCTCGAGCATCCGGCCGGCCATGCGCTGGCCGCGCAGCTTTTCATCGACCCAGAGCCATTGCACATAGAGCCAGCCCCAGGCGGTGTATCCCGAGATGCCGGCGACAATCGCGCCGTGCTCATCGCGCACGAACACGGCCAATGTCTTCCTGCCGGAGGCGCCGACATCGCTGTCGTTGAACGCCGCAAGCCGCTCTCCAAGAAAAGCCAGCTCGTGCGGCAAGGGATTGGCGGTTGTCTCAAGCGTTGTATTGTCCATCCAACGAGCATCTATCGAAGGACCGGGCCGAGACGCAAGCCTTGCTGCGCTATAGCTTCGGCGAACGCCACGCCACTGCCGCAGCAGCGATCAGCATGAGCAAGGCTGCAACCACCGCCGATGCCGCAAACCCGAACGTGGAATAAAGCGGCCCGAACGCCGTGGTGCCGACGAACACCGCGAGATAGGTCACCGCGCTGTTCAAACCCATGATCGTGCCGCGGCGCGCAGGGTCGAGCGCCGATAGGCGCATCACCAGGACGTTCAGCCCGAAATGATTGGCAAGGCCCCAGACGGCTATCATCGCTATGGTCAGGCCGAAGCTGCCACTTGCCGCAGCAATCGCGACATAGACGAGCGCGACGAGCAGATAGGCAAACGGCATGACCCGCCGCGCGCCCAGACGATCGATGACGCCGTCAAGAAGTGCCGCCGTGCCAAAGCCGGCGCCATAGGCGAGCGCGGCCAGCCCGTTGGCACTGACCGGCCGTCCCAGGCCGTTGTGAAGGTGATCGCCGAGATAGCCATAGACGCCATAAAACGCCGTCATGAAGGCGGCGCAGGCGACCAGAAGCGGCACTATGCCGGGAATACCCAAGGCGCCCAGCGGCGTCGGTGCCGGACCGCTCTTCCTGACGTCGCTGAGCAACGTCAACGTGAGGCTGGCCAATGCGAGTGTTGCGAGCACCGCGACCGCCGCGAACACGGCGCGCCAATGCACCAGGTCGGCAAGTACGGCCGACAGCGAAACGCCGGCGACCATGCTCAGCGTCCAGCCGGTCAGCACGACGCCGATGGTCCCGCTTTCACGACCGGGCGGCGCAATCGCGGCGGAGCTGGCATAGATTGCCGGCATGGCGACACCCGCAGCAATGCCGGCGAGAAGCTGGGCCGCGACCAGCGCCGTCACCGTCGGCGCCGCAGCGCTGGCGACGAGCGCTATTGCCAGCAGCAGCAACGCTCCCTGCAGCATGCGGCGGGCGCCGAGCCGGTCGATGTAGCGCGCCAGGAACAAGGCGCTTGCCGACGTACCGAGCCCGAACGCGGCGGACGCGATCATGACCGCCGGCACGCTTGTGCCGAACGACGCGGCCACCGCCGGTGCAATCGGACCGAGCACAAGCGAGTTCGAGCCGATCACGGCAATGCACCCGGTCAGCAGGTAAGCGAGTGCCGGGATTGGCGGCTTGGGGGCCGCTGCGAATGTGGCGACTTGATCACTGTTCGACATATGGCAATAATGGCCGTATTAAATTCTGCTTCAATCGGGAATTTTAATATGGATGAAGAAACAGATGGCATTCCGCAGAACAGGCCTGCCGCCCGCGATATCGATGCAATCGACCGAAAAATATTAGGCGTCCTGGTCGACGACGCGACGATCAGCTATGCCGAGCTCGGCGACCGCGTCGGCCTTTCGCCGCCGGCAGTCCATGAACGCGTCAAGCGCCTGCGGCGGAGTGGCGCCATCCGCAACACCGCGGCCATCATCGATCCCAAGGCGGTACACAAGCCGCTGCTCGCCTTCGTCCATATCGATACCAAGGGGTGGGGAAAGACGCCGGAGCTGATGGCGATTTCCGAACATCCCGAAGTCGAGGAGATCCATTCGGTGGCCGGCGACACATGCATGCTGATCAAGGTCCGCACCGAGGACACGCGGGCGCTCGAAGGCCTGCTGTCGCGCCTCTACGAAACACCCGGCGTCACCTCGACGCGAAGTTACGTGGTGCTATCGACCTATCTGGAGCGGCCAGTGCAGCCGGGGATTACGACGGAGTGGCCGACGCCCCGGCACATGGCCAAGCCGCTCTATTAACTCAAACGATCCTCACGCGTATCCAAAGTCGAACCGGGAACGTCCTAGAGACTGCATCCTGTGGTTATCCATCGGGCCGTTTCGTTTTCGTCGGTTCTTGGGTCTCACGGGACGCCTGTGCGCAACCGGAGATATGCGATGAGAAAATTGATAGTGGGCAGCTTCATTTCGCTGGACGGCGTCATCGAAGCGCCAATGGAATGGGCCTCGCCCTTCTTCGACGAGGAGATGAAGGAGCACTCCTATGAAAAGGCCGGCGAGGCCGATTTTTTCCTGCTCGGCCGCATCACCTATGAAATGTTTTCGGCGCTGGCCGCAGGTCAAAGGCAGCAAGTACATGGACCGCATGAACGGACTGAAGAAGCTCGTTGCGTCGCGCAGCCTCAAGGAGGTGAGCTGGAACGCATCGCTGATCGAAGGCGACGTCGCTGCCGAAATTGCCAGGATCAAGCAACAGGCCGGCGGCAACATACTGAAGTATGGAGTGAGCAATCTCGACCAGACGCTGCTCGCCAACAGGCTTGTCGACGAGTATCAACTCTCGATCGTGCCGACCCGCGTCGGGCATGGCAAACGCGCTTTCCAGGATGTCGACCCATCCCTGGTCAAGCTGGAGCTTATAGATACGCACCGTTTCAAGAACGGCGTCATTACGCTGACCTATGTCCCGCTGTGATCCGCCGCCGAATTGAATGCCCATGAAGATGCAGCCAAGACTTGACCCGACCGGGCTTTTCGACGTCCGCTACGCCGGCTTCCTGGAGACAGTCGCGCATTTGCGTGGGCGGCTGCACCGCTACTGTGCACGCATGACCGGTTCGACGCTCGACGCCGAAGACGTGATGCAAGAGGCGCTGTTCGAGGCCTATCGGAAGATCGAGAAGCTGGACGATGCGAGTGCTCTTCGCCCCTGGCTGTTTCGCATTGCACATAATCGCTGCATCGATTTCCTGCGAAGCCGGCAGGTGCGTCAGCATGCGGAGGCCAATTTCGTCGAAGACGAGATCATCCTGCCGGTCGAGCCGGTGGGCAACGGCGCGGATCGCGCGATCGAACGGCTGGTTATCCACCTGCCGCCCAAGGAACGCGCCTGCGTCCTGCTCAAGGATGTCTTCGACTATTCGCTGGAAGAGATCGCCGATCTCGTCGGCTCGACCGTGGGTGGCGTCAAGGCCGCGTTGAGCCGTGGCCGCTCCAAATTGGCCGCCTTGTCAGGCGAGCCAATCGTCCGTTCGGAGCCCCAGCGCGATCCGGAACTTCTGGAATTGCTCAGCCGCTATGTCGAACTGTTCAATCGCCGCGACTGGGACGGGGTACGGGCGCTGACCAGCGCGGATGCCCAATTGCAAGTCGCGGATTGCTTCAAGGGAAGGCTATCGGAATCACCTTACTTCGTTGAATACGAAAGAGCCTCGACGACCTGGAAAATGGCGATTGGCATAATCGATAGCGAGGCGGTGCTGCTCGTGCTTCACCATGGCGAAGACGGTTGGAAGCCGGCCCATCCGGTTCGGATCGAAGCCGCTGGCGGGATCATAAATCGCGTCACCGATTACTATGCCTGCCCCTGGATCATGCCGGCCGCTGGTGCGGTGGTCGTTTCCGGGCCGGCCTAACCGGCAGCAGGACCTGCAAGTGTCCGGCATCGACCTCAATGAAATGGGATCGATGCCGGACGGGGCATAGGCGCTTACTGAAGTTTCGCCTGCAAGGCGTTGACGTCATCCGTCGTCATTTCGCCGTCGGTCGTCACCTTGCCGTCGATGATCTTCCAGAGCCGGAACGGGCCGGTGATGTCGCCATACTTATCGAAGGCGACCGGACCGATGACGCCTTCGTAGCGGATCGGCTTGCCCTCCTTGATCAGGCCGAGCGCCTTGGCGAACTCGTCCTTGCCGGCATAGATCGGCGTGCCGGCCGGGTCGACCGCCTTGTACATCGCGTCCTTGATCTTGGCCGGATCCTCAGAGCCGGCAATGGCGATGGCCAAGCCGACGATGGCGCCGGCATCATAGGATCGATCGGCCGCCGGGTTCGAGGGTTCGATGCCCGAAAATTCCTTGTAGTTTTTGGTGAAATACTCGGTCGATGCGGTCGGGCTGGTGCCGGAGGAAGTGCCGTACGCATCCTTCAGGTAATCCGCGCCAACGGATTCGATGAAGTCCGGGCTGTTCATGCCGTCATTGAGCAGGAACTTCTGGACACCGCCCTGCGAAATCCAGGTGCGGGCGATGGTCGCGCCGTCGACAGGCGTGCTGACGAGATAAAGCCCGTCCGGTTCGCCGGCCATCGCCGCGGTCACTTCCGAGGCATAGCTCGACTGCTTTTCATTGTAGGGCGTGTCGGAGACGATGGTGCCGCCGAGCGCCTTATAGGCGCGTGAGAATTCCGCCACCATGTTAACGCCGAAGTCGTTGTTGACGTGGATGACCGACAGCTTCTTGAAACCCTTGTCGATGGCGTATTTGGCGGCAGCGACACCCTGCAGCGCATCAGATGTGATGGTGCGGAAGAAGATGCCGTTGGTCTTGCCGTCGCGCCCAAGCGCCGTCAGCGTCGGCGACGAGGAAGCAGGCGACACCTGGACGATCTTGGCCGGAGCGGTGACCGAGGTCAGGATCGGGATCGACACCGAGGAAATGATGCCGCCGATGATCACCGGCACCTTCTTGACCTGCACGAGTTGTGTCGCGGCATCGACCGCGATGTTGCCTTGGCTCTGGCTGTCGCGGGTGTCGGTTGCTAGGTCGCAGCCGCGCACGCCGCCCGCCTCGTTGATATCGCGGAAGGCCATTTCGACCGATTTTGCGCCGGCCTGGCCGTATTCGCCGGCGGGACCGGTCAGTTCCATGACGAGGCCGACCGTGATCTTGCAATCCGCGGCCTGCGCTGCACCGGCCGCTGTCACCAGAGCCAGCGCAGTGGTGATCTGAAGTATGGTCTTTTTCATTGTTGTTCCCCTTTCGTTACACGACTCTCATTGACGCCTTGAACCTGTTCAGTCTTCCGGCATCTGCAGCCAGGTTTCATGCAGATGTCGCCATTCGACGCCGTTGGGCGCCGATGAGCTGGTGGTGAAGACCGCACTCGAGCGGCGGCGGCTGTGCTTGCCCCCGCGCTGCTGTGCTTCGATGTAACAGACGACGATCGTGTCGTCTGACTGCCAGCCGGCCCGGATATCCTCGATCGAGATACTGAAATCGCCATCAGAGGTGGCGCGGCTTGCCCTGACATGGTCGAGCACCGCGTCACGATCGAGGACCTGACCGTCCGGCGCAACCATGCAGAAGCCTTCGCCCATGACGCGTTCGAAGCGGCTGAAATCTGCATTGTCCGCACTCGCCGCATTGAACCAGTCGACGAAGAAGCGGTGGAGATCGACCACTTCGGCACTGGCGCGGGAAAGCAAGGAGGGCTTCTCGTCCATGGCCGCGCTCATTTCCTGCCTGCATTCAAATTGTAATGCATGATCGAGCCGTGGCGGCCGTGACGGTCGCGTTCCAATGTGTAGACGTCGCCCAGCGGCCCACGGCTTTGCGCGATCACGGCAGCGATCCTCGCCCGGTCGTCGGCATCGAGCGCGATGTCCATGATTCTGGCATTGGCAAGGGCGTGCGCCTGGTTGCGGGCGCCGACGATGACGGCCGCCACTTGCGGCTGCTCCAGCACCCAGGCGCTGGCGATGGTGGCAATGTCGACGCCGTGGTGGTCGGCGACGGCCTTCAGTGTGCGAAGCAACTCCTGGAAAAGCTCCCAACCGCCAAAGTCGTCGATGATCAGCTTGTATTTGACCAGCGACCGGTTTTCGAGTGGCGTTTGTGGCTCGGCAACGCCTAGCCATTTTTCGCTGAGGAAGCCGCCCGCCACCGAACCGTAGCAGAGGAAACTGACGCCGTGCTGGCTGGCGAGCGCCGCAAGGCTGTTGGCCGGCCGCTGGTCGAGTACCGAGTATTGCAGCTGTTGGCTGACCAGCGGCACGCCGGCGGCCAGGATCTCGGCCAGCCGCGGCGTGTCGAAATTGGTGGTGCCGATGTTGCGCACCTTGCCTCGGAGACGCAGGTCGTTGAGCCAGCCCATCGCATCGACGTAGCCCGGCAGCGCATAGTCCCACCAATGGAACTGAACGAGATCGAGCCGCTCGGTCTTCAGCCGCCGCAGCGACTGGTCGACGATGCTGCTGATGTAGTCGCGGCTGATGCTGGAAAGCCTTTCGAGGTCAGGCACCAGCTTGGTGTGCACCTTCATCTTGGCGGCGGCGTCGAGGCCGCGCTCATTGGCAAGCCGCAGGCGCGCGGCACCGATCAGTTCCTCGACGCCGGTATAGATGTCGGCACAGTCATAGGTCCCGATGCCGGCGTCGAACGTGGCGATCAGGTCGGTTACCGCCTGTTGGCGGTCGATCGCGCCGTGCCCGCCGGCAAGCTGCCAGCCGCCACGAATGACGCGCGAGATCGTGTAGCCGGGGCTGAGCTCGAACGCCTTGGCGGTCATCTCTGGTCAGTCTCCTTGGGCAGCGGCACAGCCGTGGTTTCTGAATGACTGAACCACCGCTTGCCGGTCCTGACGATCCTGAGCCGGCTGGCGCAATTGGGATCTGGACAGGCGATCTCGGCATCCGAAGTCATCCAGTCGTTCCTGTGGGTCGGGCGTTGCTTTGCGGCCAGAAGCGGCAACACTGCCGCAATGGAATAGATCGAGAAGCCCTGCCCCGTCGGCATCGACAGCATCTCGCCCTTCAACTCGAAATAGTCGCCGGCCTTGGCACCGCAATAGATCGGCTTGCCCTCAGGGACGACCGCCTCGACGCGAAGGTCGAAGAGTTCGAAACTGTCGTCGGCCATTCAGATCTCCACCCGGGTGAAGGTGATGTCACAGGCGCCGTTGCGGCGGATCGCGCCACAGGCGGCAGCGAATTGATCGCGCTCTTCGGGACGCACCTGCGCGACGATGCTTCCGGCAAGCCAGCCGATCGGGAACAGCAAGCGCGCGCCCGGTCCATAAAACAAGCCGATGTCGAAGATGGCATTCGGGTTGCCGCCCCACATGCGCGGCGGCACGTAGGACAACACGATGTCACCCGGCTGCGGCGTTAGCGTTGCGTTCTCCGCCGGCAAGGGCCTGGCATAGGTTTGGCCCTCAAGTTCGGCTGATGGAACCGGGCAGGAGATTTCCGGCCCGGTCCACATCGCATGGATGCCGGCAACGACGCGCGGCTGCTCGAGATAGGCCAGCAGGAAGGCGGCGTTGTCGGGCGCCTTTTCAGGCAACAGCAGCGCGGTCACGGAAAGCTTCGAGCGTGGCTCGGTGATCCTGATGCCAGGCGTCGTCATGCCCTCAATCCTTCTTTGCTTGCGGATTGGAGCTTGTCGCGCAGGAAGGCGAAGGGCCGGCTGATGTCCGCCACCAGCGCCTCGCGCGCTGCCTGGGCATCCTGCCTGGAAAGCGCTGCGACGATACTACGATGGTAGTGGGCGGTATCGACTTCACCGGCATCGGAAAATGCGTAAATGGCCACGCGAATGCACGGCCCGGATTGCAGCCACAGGCTCTCGATCATCGGGATCAGCACGGCGGAGCCACAGCATCGGTAGATCTCGAAGTGGAAGCTCTGGTTGAGCGTCGCCTCGCGGTCGATATCCTTCTTGTGCTTCAGCGCCCGCATCTCGTCCCATTGGCCCAGCATGGCTTCGACCGTGGCTATCTGGCGCGAATTCATGCGTGTAGCGGCAAGTGCTATCGCTTCGCCCTCTATGAGGGAGCGGGCGCGCAAGAGGTCGTCGATACGCTCCAGCGTGATAGGCGGCACGCGCACCGAGCGGTTGGGAAGCGCCTCCAGCGCCTTCTCGGTGATCAACCGCCCGAGCGCCTCACGCACCGGCATGGTACTGGTGATCAGCGCGTCGGCGAGGCCACGGATGGTCAGCACCTGACTCGGCTCAAAAAGGCCGCCGATCAAGGCACGGCGCAGCTCCGAATAGACGCGATCCTGCACGGTTTCGCGGCCGACCGGCGTAAGCTGGGCTGCGATCGTTTCGTTATTCCGTTCGATGGCGGCCTTCTGCATGGCGTTCCCGGTGGCCATTCGGCCCGTTTTCGGCTTGCGGAAGAAATTAAAGCCGAATAGCGTGATCAAAGCAAGTGTGATCACAAATCATAGGCGGCGAAGATCGCTTTAGGCCAGAGGGATTGATGGGCGACACGACAGAACGGCAGGAGGAGATCCGCACGCCGGTTCTGACGGCCAGGAACGTCGTCAGACGCTTCGGCGGCCTTGTCGCGGTCAACAATGTCTCGTTTGACGTCCAGCCAGGCGAAATACTCGGCCTTATCGGCCCGAACGGCGCCGGCAAGACGACGATGTTCGACCTGCTGGCCGGCAGCATCCTGCCGACCAGCGGCGAAATCCTTCTCAACGGCGTATCGGTGTCGGGGGAAGCTGCCCATCGCCGCATCGGCCGCGGCCTTGGCCGCACGTTCCAGATCCCCCGGCCCTTGCCCAATCTGACACTGATCGAAAACGTCATGCTGGCCGCGCAGGGGCAGGCCGGAGAAAGACTGCTCGCCAATTTCCTGACGCCGCGGCGGGTCGCCACCGAAGAGCGGGCGGCCGAGACGAGAGCCATCGAATTGCTTGAGCTCGTCACGCTCGCCCGCCTGGCGCACGAGCCGGCGCGCGTGCTTTCGGGCGGCCAGCGCAAGCTGCTCGAGCTGGCCCGCGTCATGATGGCCGATCCGGCAATCATCCTGCTCGACGAACCTGCGGCCGGCGTCAATGCGACGCTTCTTGAAGTCATCATCGACCGCATCCGCGATATCAACAGAAGCGGCATCACCTTCCTGCTGATCGAGCACAATATCGACATGGTGACGCGGCTCTGCCACCGGGTGCTGGTCATGGCAAGCGGCCAGCTGCTGTGCGAGGGCACTCCGGACGAGGTTGCGCGCGACCCGCGCGTCATCGAGGCCTATCTCGGAGGCGCTGCATGAGCCAAACGGTACTCGACGTCCGCGGTCTCGAAGCCGGCTATGAGCCCGGCGTGCCGATCGTGCGCGGCGCTTCGATCACCGTCGACCAGGGCGAGATCGTCGTCGTCCTCGGTCCCAACGGCGCCGGCAAGTCGAGCCTTATCAAGGCCATCGCCGGCCTTGTCCCGATCACCGGCGGCACCGTGCTGCTGGACGGCAAGGACATCACGGCGGCGCCCGCCCACACCATGGTCCGCCTTGGCCTTGCGTTCGTGCCGCAGACCGAAAACATCTTCCCGCTGATGTCGGTCGAGGACAATTTGAAGGTCGCCTGCGGCATCCTGAGGCCGCGCGAGATCCCTGCCCGCATCGAGGAAATGTATGCGGCCTTTCCCGATCTCGCCCGTCAGCGCAGAACGGCCGCGGGCAATCTCTCGGGCGGACAGCGGCAGATGCTGGCCGTCGCCCGGGCGTTGATCGTCCATCCCACGGTGCTGGTGCTCGACGAACCCTCGGCCGGCCTGTCACCGAAATTCGTGGCGATGGTGTTCGAGATGCTGGCCGGTATCCGCAAATCCGGCGTCACCATTCTGCTGGTCGAACAGAACGCCAAGGCAGCGCTTGCGATCGGCGATCGCGCCTACGTGCTGGTCGAGGGCAAGGACCGGCACCAGGGCATCGCCTCCGAGCTCTGGAACGATCCTGTCGTCGCCGAGCTCTATCTTGGCCAGCGCCGCCCCGACCTTGGAAAAGGAGGCGCGGCATGAACCTGCAATTCGTCGCCGACGGGCTGCTGGCAGGCTCGATGATCGGCCTCGGCGCCATCGGCGTGACGCTCACCTATTCAATCCTGCGCTTCTCGAACTTCGCCCATGGCGACTTCATGGCCTGGGGCGCCTATGCGACGCTCGCCGTGGTTGGCGCTATCGGCGCGATGTTCGGCAAGATCGCGCCGATCGCACCCCTCTCCTTCGGCTGGCCGCTGATCGTCGCGCTCATCATCGGCATGGCGGCCACCGGCCTGCTGGCGCTGGCGCTCGACATGGTGCTGTTCGCGCGGCTGCGCGCCAAGGGCCAGGCGATCATCGTGGTGATGGCGAGCTTCGGCGCCTCGATGGCGCTGAGAAGCCTGCTCGAATTCATCTTCACCTCGCGTCCGACCTATTTCAGCCGGGCGATCCAGATCGCCATGCCGATAGGCTTCGGCATTCGCATCACCCCGGACCAAATCGCGCTGCTGCTGCTGACCGCCGTTCTGGTGCTCGGCGTACATCTTTTGATGACGCGTACCCAGACCGGCCGCTCGATGCAGGCGTTGAGCCAGAACGCGGCACTTGCCCGCATTGTCGGTATCGACGTCGCCAAAGTCGTGCGCGTCACCTGGATCATCGGCGGGGGGCTGGCCTGTGTCGCCGGCGTCATGATCGGCATTCTCATTCAGATCCGCCCGTTCATGGGTTTCGAGATGCTGCTGCCGATGTTCGCGGCCGCCATCCTCGGCGGCATCGGCAGTGTGCCCGGCGCCGTTCTCGGCGGCTTGATCATCGGTTTGGCCGAAGCCGGCGCGGTGCAATTGATCGGCGCCGAATGGCGGGCGGCCATCTCCTTCATCATCCTGATGGCGGTGCTGTTCGTGCGGCCTATCGGCCTTTTCGGAGTGGGGGAACGCTGATGGATCTGCTCGGCTACGGCGCTTTCTTCCTGACCACCGCGCTGATTTTTTCGCTCGTCACGCTCGGGCTCAATTTGCAATGGGGGCTGACCGGGCTTTTCAATGTCGGGGTCGCCGGCTTCGTTGCCATCGGCGCCTACACCTCGGCACTGCTGACCACGCCCGACGATGCCGCGCGACTCGGCGGCTTCGATCTGCCGATCCTTGTCGGCTGGCTCGGCGCCATGCTGGTGGGCGGTGTCGCCGCCGCCATCACCGGCATCGCCACGCTGCGCCTGAGATCGGACTATCTGGCGATCACCACCTTTGGCGTCGCCGTCGTCGTGCAATTGGTGGCTCTCAATGCCCAGACGCTGACCGGCGGCCCGTTCGGCATCGGCTTCATTCCGCGTCCGTTCGGCGGTCTTGCCGAAACCCCATTACTGTTCAACCTGTCGAATCTTGCCGTCGTCTCGGTGGTGACGCTGATCGTCTATCTCGCGCTGGAGCATCTGTCGCGCAGCCCGTGGGGGCGCGTGTTGAAGGCGCTTCGCGAGGATGAGCGGGCCGCGATATCCCTGGGAAAAAGCGCGCGGTTCTACCGGGTCCAGGCCTTTGCCGTCGGCGGCGCCATCATGGGGCTGGCCGGTGCGCTGCAGGCGCATTTCACCGGCTTCATCGCCCCGGACAATTATTTGCCGGCGCTGACTTTCCAGGTCTGGGTGATGCTGATCGTCGGCGGCTCGGGCAGCAATATCGGCGCCGTCATCGGCAGTATCCTGGTCTGGGCGATCTGGGCCGGATCAGGAGCCTTGACGAGTGTGTTGTTCTCGCCCGAACAGCAGGCCCGCGCCGCCTCACTGCAGATCGTCGCCATCGGCGTGATGCTGTGCGTCATCCTTCTGGTCAGGCCGAACGGCCTGTTCGGCGACAGGCCGCGACGCGCAAGGTTCGGCAAGGGCGCGAAAGCGGCTCCGGACGAGAGCGCTGCACGGTCATGAGCAACGTTGCCGTGCCACGCGGCCTTTCGCTATGGCACGCCGTCGGCCGCAACCGCCGCGACCGGCCGGCGCTCGAAGGTGCACTCGATGTCGATCTGGCGATAGTCGGCGGCGGATTTTCGGGCCTTTCAACCGCGCTGCACACCGCCGAAAGAGGCATCTCGGTGGCCGTCCTCGAGGCGGAAATCATCGCCTGGGGGGCAACCGGCAGGAACGCCGGCTTCGTCGTGCCGAATTTCGCGAAAAGAGACCCCGACGATATCATTGCCCAGCTTGGGCCCGAACGCGGCGAACGCCTTGTCGATTTCGCCGCCGGCAGCGCCGACCTCGTCTTTGCCCTGATCAAGCGGCATGCCATCGAATGCGATGCCGTCCAGAGCGGCTGGATACAACCAGCCCATTCACCGGCCGCTTTGCAAAAGACCAGATCGCGCGCCGAACAATGGGCACAACGCGGAAGACAGACTGTCGCGCTGGACAGACAGGCGGTCGAAGAGCTGACCGGGGTTCGCGGTTATCTCGGTGGCTGGATCGACAGATCGGGTGGCGTCCTCAATCCGGTCGAATATGCGCGCGGATTGGCCGACGCGGCGGAAAAGGCCGGTGCGCGCATCTTCGAACATACGCGGGTTAAATCGATCGAGCGGACAGGGGGTGGCTGGACTCTGAAGACGGCCTCCGGTTCGGTCCGTGCCGAAAAAGTGCTGGTCGCCACCAACGCCTATGGCGGACAGCTCGAGCGTACGCTCCAGCGAACCTACTTCCCACTGAAGATCTTCCAGATCGCGACGGCGCCGCTGCCGCGCGAATACCGCACCCGGTTGCTTCCGGGCGGGCAAGGCGTCGGCGACACCAGGCGCAATCTTTTCACCTTCCGCTTCGATGGCGAAAACAGGCTGATAACCGGCGGCATGCATGTTTTTGGCCCCGGTGCCGACACGCGGGTGCCGCGGGCGATCTGGCGACGGCTTGCCAGGCATCTCGATCTCCCGGGAATGCCGCCGATCGACTACAGCTGGTCGGGCATGGCTGCAGTCGAGCCCGACTTCCTGCCGCGCCTCGTCGATCTCGGCCCCGGCCTGGTTGCGGGCTTTGCCTGCAATGGGCGCGGCATCGCCATGACGACTGCCATGGGCAAGGTGCTTGCCGACTGGGCTGATGGAACAAAGCCTCAGGATTTGCCGCTGCCGTTTGGACCGTCGTCGCCGATCCCGTTCCACAGCCTGATGCGGCATGCACCAAACATGGTGCTCCCCTGGAGCATGCTGCGCGACCGGCTGGATGGCTGATCGACGCGCGTGTCCGTCCGTCGTCCTGATACCCGAACTGCTAGACTCGCTCACATCATGTTGTTAACGACAGCGGATGAAGCAGAACTATCTTTATCTCATCATCGGCGCTTTGGCCGTCGCCGTCATTGCCTTGGGCATCTATGTTTATCGCGAGGAGACTAAGCCGAAAGGCGTGGAACTTCGTATCGACGATTCCGGCATTTCGGTTCAGGAAAAATAGACCAGATATTCGTGTTGCCCGACTTTACGCTAGACGTCGGCTTGCACCGTTTCAGCCAAGCTCCAACGTCGTTATCGCAAAAACCCCGGACTGCATGAGCTGCGGCGCCCTTCCCTTGTACATCCGAGCTGTCTCGAAGCCGGGTTGAAGGCCGGCGGACGACAGCAAATCTGCAAATTGCCCGCTGGTCTCGGGCACGTCGAGATGGACGTTTCCGGGACCGGACATGTGCGCGAGTGCGGCGAAGAGACGGCTCGCTGCATCCAGGCTGTCGGCAAAGAGCGGGCCGATCTTGCAGCCGTCCCGGCATTGGCGCGCGACGCCATATCCTGCAATGGCGCCGTGCTTGACGATCGCATGGGCCATATGCGGCGGGCGCAGCCAGTGCTCCAGGAAGGATCGCCTCGGGCCGGGAAAGAAGCGGCGGTCATAGTCCAGTATGTCCGGCACGAGTTCCGGCCCTACGGCGCGAATGTCGCTGCCGGCGGCTGCCGGGGCATTCGACGACCCCATGAGCCGTATCGTCCGGTAGGCCGGCGCAAAACCCATGCTGCGGTAGTTGGCCTGTTGTTCGACGACGCCGTCGAGGCCGATCGTGCGGTTGTCGAGCCGCGCCATGCCGGCATCCCAAACGGCCTTACCATGGCCTTGGCCACGCCTGTCCGGCCGGCAGATATACAGGCCGATGAAGCCGAATTCCTCGCCATAGGCAACGGCTGAAATGCCGGCCGCCATCTCGCCGTCGATAAAGGCGCCGATGAAGCCCTGCGGGTCGGCTGTCTGGAACAGCGCTGCGTCGCTGAGGCCGGGGTTCCAGCCTTCCGCCGCCGCCCAATCGACAAGGGTTTGCATTTCTTCACGTGCGAGCGTTCGGATCGTTCGGGGCATTGCGATCACTCGGCGGCATCAGGCGCGAAGGACTTCAACGCACCATGATAGGGCTTTGCCAATGGGCTTGCATAGGCGCCGCGCTTGGATGTCGTCAGGCCAAGCGTTATCAAGGCCTCGGCCTGCTTGACTGCGGCGCCGACGCCGTCGATGACCGGAAGCCCGAATTCCCGCTGCAGCGCGGCCGCCAAGTCGGCCATGCCGGCACAGCCGAGCACGATCGCTTCGGCGCGATCCTCGTCGATGGCGCGCGCAATCTCGTTGCGCAGCTTCAGGAGCGCATCGGATGCCGGATCTTCGAGGGCAAGAACCGGGATATCGGCAGCGCGCACGCGCGCGCGCCCCGCCATGCCATAGCGCTGCACCAACCCTTCGACCGGCACGTGCGAGCGTCCGGTGGTGGTGACGACGGTGAAGCGCTGGGCGATGAACGAGGCCGTGCTGAGCGCTGCCTCGCAAATGCCGATGACCGGAATGTTGGCCATGGCGCGTGCGGCGTCGAGGCCGGTGTCGTCGAAACAGGCGATGATCGCAGCCTGCGCGCCTGAGCGCTCGCCGGCAGCGATCTCGACCAGCAGGCCGGGTACGGCAAGCGCTTCATCGTAATAGCCTTCGATCGAAACCGGGCCCATCGTCGAGGTGACGGCAACGATCTTCGTCGATTGACCAGCGACCGATCGGGCCGCCGCCGCAATAGTCTCGGTCATGCTGGCGGTGGTGTTTGGATTGACGACGAGGATCTGCACTGTCAGGCACGCTCCCGGCGGCGGCCGACATAGACGATTGCGCCGAGCGTCAGCAGGATCACCAGAAAGGAAAACACGGTCGTCACTGTACCGAGCGCATAGAGCACCGGCGTCGTCACATTCGTCGTCATGCCGTAGATTTCGAGCGGCAGCGTGTTGAAGGTCCCCGAGGTCATCAGCGTGCGGGCGAACTCGTCATATGACAGAGTGAAGCCGAACAGGCCGACACCGATCAGGCTGGGCGCGATCATCGGCAGAACGACATGGGCGAAGGTCTGCCACGACGATGCTCCGAGATCCCGCGCGGCTTCCTCATAGGCCGGCGAGAACCGGTTGAAGACCGCGAACATGATCAGCACGCCGAAAGGCAAGGTCCAGGTCAGATGGGCGCCGAAAGCAGACGTGTACCAGGCGGGGCGGAAGCCGACCTGCTGAAAGACGACGCCGATGCCGAGGCTGATAATGATCGACGGCACGACGAGGCTGGCGACGGCCAGATAGAACAAGGCAGTTGCGCCGCGAAATTTCTGCCGGAAGGCAAGGCCGGCAAGCAGCGACACGACGACCGTGACGATCATCACCATCAGGCCAAGGACGAGCGAGCGTTTGAAACTGCCGCCGAAATCGCCGACCGCCTGGCGCTCGAACAGATTGGCGAACCAGTGCAGCGAAACGCCGTTCAACGGAAACGTCAGACCGCCATTCTCGCCCTGGAAGGACAGGATAAGGATCGCCGAAAGCGGGCCGTATAGGAATAGCACGAAAAGCGCGAAGAAGGCCGCCAGCACGTAGAATTCGAAGGTGCGCTTGTCGTGGCTCATCGCCTCACAGCTCCTTGCGAATATCGACGATGCGCAGGATGCCCGCGACCATCAACAGCACCAGCACCAGCAGCACGACGGCGTTGGCGGCGGCTGCCGGATATTGCAGCAGCGACATCTGGTTTTTCATAATCAGCGCGACAGAGGCGCTCTGGCCGCCGGACATCACCTGCACCGTCGAAAAGTCGGCCATCACCAGGGTGACGACGAAGATGGTGCCGATCGCCATGCCGGGCTTGGCAAGCGGGATGACGACGTTCCACAGAACCTGCCAGCCGGAAGCGCCGGCGTCGCGCGCGGCCTCGATCAGCGATTTGTCGATGCGCATCAGCGTGTTGAAGATCGGCGTCACCATGAACAGCGTATAGAGATGCACCATGGCCAGCACCACGGCGAATTCGGAATAGAGCAACCATTCGATCGGCTTCGGGATCAGCCCCATCTGCACCAGCGTCGAGTTGACCAGGCCATTGCGGCCAAGCACTGGAATCCACGAGATCATGCGGATGATGTTGGAGGTCAGGAACGGCACGGTGCAGACGAGGAACAGCACCATCTGCATGGCTGTGGTTCTGATGTGGAAGGCGAGGAAATAGGCGACCCAGAAACCGATGAACAGCGTCAGCGCCCAAACGATGGCGGCGTATTTCAGCGTGTTCAGATAGGTTTTCCAGGTGACCCAGGAGCCGAGCGTGTCGGCATAGTTGGTGGTCAGGAAATCCGGATACATCGCCGCGAAATCGTAGTCCCAGAATGAGACCACGGCGATCATCAGGATCGGCAACAGGAGGAACGCGCCGAGGATCAGCGCCAGCGGTGCCGCCTGGAGATAGGGTGCGACGCCGGCAAAGGAGCGCCTAGGTCTGGCCGGCTTCGCAGACGTAACGTGCGTGGATTGTTCGAGCGCTACTGCCATCTATCTCTCGGTCCAAGTCGGCGATGCGACTGAGGGGTGTTCCCTTCTCCCCGTGTGGGAGAAGGTGGCCGAGCGAAGCTCGGTCGGATGAGGGGTGTTCCAGCTTGGCACCAACAGTGCTCCGTCCAGCACCCCTCAACCGTCTTGGCGCTGCGCGCCAATCCACCTTCTCCCACAAGGGGAGAAGGCAGAGGGCATCAAGCAGCGATGAACTCGTTCCAGCGCTTTACCATATAGCGGTCCTCGTCCATGACCGAGTTCCAGCAGGCGACCTTGCCCATGCGCTCTTCGAACGAGCCGCCGTCACGCACGGCGCCTGCCTTTTCCATGACCTTGCCGTCCGGCGACAGGATATCGCCCTTTGCTGGCTTACCTTCGATCCAGTAGCCCCATTCGTCCTCGGACATGAACTTCTTGGCCGACACCATGTTGGCCGAGTAGTAGCCCTGGCGATTGAGGTAGCCGCCCACCCAACCGGACGTGTACCAGTTGATGTATTCATAGGCGGCATCGAGTTCGGCGCCGGAGAGATGGGCTGCCAGGCCAAGCCCGCCACCCCAGGACCGGTAGCCTTCCTTGAGCGGCTGGAACCGGCACGCGATGCCCTTGGAGCGGACCGCGGCCACGGCCGGCGACCACATCGACTGGATCACCACTTCGCCTGAAGCCATCAGGTTGACGCTTTCGTCGAAGGACTTCCAGAAGGCACGGAACTGGCCGTCCTGCTTGGCCTTGATGAGGAAATCGATCGTCTTGTCGATCTCCTCCTTGGTCATGTTGCCCTTGTCGGCATATTTGATATTGCCAGTGGCTTCCATGATCATCGCCGCATCCATGATGCCGATCGACGGGATGTTGAGGATGGCTGTCTTGCCCTTGAAGGCCGGATCCATGATGTCGGCCCAGGTGGTGATGTCACGGCCGACGAGGTCGGGGCGGATGCCGAGCGTATCGGCATTGTAGATCGTCGGCACCATGGTGAACCAATTGGTCGGCGCCTTGGCGAATACCTTGCTGTCCTGCGCCTCGACGTAACCGACCGTGTGCGGCGCGGTGCCCTGGGCGATGACGCTGTCCGGCGTCAGCTTGCCGGTTTTGAACAGCGGCACGAGCTCGTCGTAGTATTTCAGCTTGGTGACATCCATCGGCTGCAGGACGCCTGTCGGAAACACCTTCTTGCAGATCCAGTATTCGATATCGGCGATGTCGTAGCTGTCGGGTTGCGTTACCGCGCGCTGGGCGGCGGCATCGGAATCGGTTGCCGTCATCTCCAGCGTGATGCCGAGATCCGCCTTGCACTTGTCGGCGATGGCATTGAGGTTGGACACGCCGGTGCCGAACTGGCGCAACGTGATGTTCGATTGCGCCCAGATGGTCGGAAAGCCTGATATGGCGCCGGAACCGGCGGCAAAACCGACGGCGGCGGCGCCTGTCTTGAGCAGCGAGCGACGCGATATTCCAGTCTTCTTGTCTGTGGTGTTGGTCATGTTCAGTTCCCCTGTTTTGGTTGGTTATGCTGGATTTCAGGAATCGAGACGGCCAAGGACGATCGCGTCCTCGGCGTCCCAGGCGATCGGCACTGCGTCGCCGACGGCAACCGGGCTGGCGAAGAAGCTGGTGTCGTCGACGATCACCGTGAAATCCTCGATGCCCGCGCCATTGACCGAGAGCTTCACGGTCGAACCGCGGTACTCGACGTTTGAAACGATGCCGGTGAAGCCGAGCCCCGCCGCCGGCGGCTCGCCGATCCGCACGTGGTCGGTGCGAATGGCGATGTCGATGGGCTCCCCGGTCGCCCTGCCCTGCCCGCTGGCGGCGAGCGTGACACCGCCGGGCACATCGAAAACAACCATGCCGTCACGACTACCGGTGACGCGGCCGGAGATGACATTGTGGTCGCCCATGAAACGAGCGACGAAGGCCGTGGCCGGCCGCTCGAACACCGTGCGAGGGTGCGCCGCCTGCTCGATACGGCCGTCGTTCATGACCACGATCAGGTCGGCCAGCGCCATCGCCTCTTCCTGGCTGTGGGTGACGTGGACGAAAGTGATGCCGAGCGACGTCTGCAGCTTCTTCAGTTCGGCCCGCATGCGGATCTTCAGGAACGGATCGAGCGCCGAAAGCGGTTCGTCGAGCAACAGCGCCTCGGGATCGGTGATCAGTGCGCGCGCAAGAGCAACGCGCTGCTGCTGGCCGCCCGAAAGCTGCGCCGGACGGCGGCTGGCATATGCCTCCATCTGCATCAGCTTCAGCATGTCGAGTGCCTTGGCGCGGCGCTCCTCCTTGCCGACGCCTTTCATCTTCAGGCTGAACGCGACATTGTCGATCAGGTCGAGATGCGGAAACAGCGCGTAGGATTGGAACATCATGGCAGTGCCGCGCCTGGCCGGCGGCAGGTCGGTGACCACTGTGTTGCCGAGCCGCATATCGCCGCTCGATATGCTCTCGTGCCCGGCGATCATGCGCAGCGTCGAGGTCTTGCCACAGCCGGACGGACCGAGCAGGCAGCAATAGGTTCCCGCAGGGATTTTCAGGCTGATGCCTTCGACGGCAGTCGTCGCGCCATAGACTTTCGAAACGGACACAATGTCGATTTCGGCGGCTTTGGACATCCAGCTTCCCCTTTGGTCGGATTAGCCAAAGCATCATGCGTGCCAGTTCCGCGCCGCCGCACCAACCGACTGAATCCTCGAAGAAATCAGGGCTGCATCGACATGGCTGCCGATATGGCATCCTTGTGCAATGCACAAATTATAGGCGATCGCCGCCGATCCTCGCAAAAATCGCATGCAATCTTTTTCATCCCTGTATTCACTTTGTCTCTCGTCCAAGCGATGCGATTCAGGGTAGAAGTACGCAGGATCACCGCCATGAACATTGCCGACCAGACTTTCCCTGCTATCGAGGCCGCCAACGAGGATCGCGCGCAGGCGATCCGCGACCAGTTGCGCGACGCGATCGTCGATCGCCGGCTGGCGCCCGGAACCAAGCTTTCCGAAGGCGAAGTCGGCACGCTGTTCGATGTCAGCCGCACCGTGGCGCGCGCCGCACTGCAGATGCTTTCCTTCGAGGGATTGGTGCGCACCGAGCGCAATCGCGGCGCCTTCGTCGCCAATCCGTCGCCGGAGGAAGCGCGGCAGGTCTTTGCTTCGCGCCGGCTGATCGAACCCGGCATCGCGATTGCCGCCGCCGGGCGGATGACGCCGGCGCATGTCGTTGCGTTCAAGGCCCAGCTCGATGAAGAGGGCCGTTTCATCGCCGAACGCGGACCGAACGCAAGGCGATCGGAGATCAAGGCGTCGGGGGATTTTCACCTGCTTCTGGCGTCGGTCGCGGGAAACGTCATCCTGCAGCGCTTCATGGAGGAATTGGTCGCTCGTTCATCTCTGGTGATCGCGCTCTATGGCCGCTCGGGTATCTCGAGCTGCGGCCACAACGAGCACACGCAGATCCTCGATGCGCTGGAAAATGGCAATGCCGAACGCGCCAGCGCGCTGATGCTGCACCACATCGACCATATCGAGGCCGACCTCGATTTGCGCGTCAGGAGCGGCCCGGCACTCAGGCAGGCGCTCGAGTTCTGAGATCGCGTCAACGCACGATCCTCACGCACATCGGCGTGCCGATGCCGATAGATCGGCCGGTGTCGGTCAGCCGGCCGGTTGCGGCATCACGGGCGAAAATCGAGATGCGGTCGGCATTCTGGTTGGCCGAGAACAGATGGCCGCCCGAGGGCGTCAGTGCCAGATTGCGCGGCGTGGCACCGCCGCAAGGCGTATAGTCGACAAGGGCAAGCCTGCCGGTTTGCTGGTCGATCGAAAACACCACGATGCTGTCATGACCGCGGTTGGAGCCATAGAGGAAGCGGCCGTCGGGCGAGATCTGGATATCGGCGCAGTGATTGACCTCCCGCGCCTCGGCCGGCACAGCCGGCTTGCTGTCGACCACTGTAAGCTTGCCTGATGCTTCGTCCAGCGCCAGCAAGACGACCGTCGAATCCAGTTCGTTCATGACGAACACGAAGCGGCCGCCCGGATGCAGCGCGAGATGGCGCGGACCTGCGCCGGGCGCAAGCGCCGACTCGGCCAGTTTGGTCAGGCTGCCGTCTGAGCCGATGCGGTAGGACACCAGCCGGTCGATGCCGAGGTCGGCGACGATCGCAACACCGCCGGCAATCGTCTCGGTTACGCTATGGGCATGCGGCCGCTCCTGGCGTGCGAGGTCTGGTCCGGTCCCGCTATGGGCGACGCTCGACAATGGCGCGGTCAGGCCGCCATCGTCGCGCAGCCCGAAGACCACGACCGAGCGATCGGGGCCACCCTCGCCCATGCCGTAATTGGCGACCAATAGCTTCGTCCGGTCGCGCGTGATGGTGTTGTGCGCCGTTATGCTGCCCAGCGTGGGCTGCTTATTGATGTAGGACAGCGTGGCGGCCTGCCTGTCGAAACGGTAGGCCGAGACCACGCCTTCGCGCCAGGTGAACACTTCGGAATTGGCGTAGATGTAGGAGCCATCCGGCGTCACCGACAGGAAGGTCGGATTGTCGATGCCTCCCGTCTCGGCCAGTTTCTTCGTCTCCAGCGCCCCCTCGTCGAAACTATAGACGCCCAGCCCGACGCCGCGCGCGCCCTGAAAATATGGGGCGTCGCGATTGAGGCTGCCGACGAAAACCAGACAGGCATTCTGCATCATTTCCTCCTGTTCCGCCGGCGTTGGCCGCCGCGGATCGCAGCAAAATTTCGCCGAGACTCGCTTGCAACACAACCCCATATGTGAAAATACTATTCACAAAAGAAGATTGACGGGAGGATCGATCATGCATTTCGCTGGTCTGCGGCGCGCCCTGATGGACGATTCCCGCTGCCCGGGAAAGTCGTCATGAGCGGTTTCGCGCCAACCGTGGGCGTGGCATCGACACACCCCGCCAACATGCCGAAGGAACACGCCGACCTTCCCGTCTGGAACGCGGAGAACTGGTTCTACGAAGACTGGCCGGTCGGCCAGAAGATCCGTTCGCTGCGCCGGACCATTGCCGAGGGCGACAGCCAGTCTCTTCAATACGCTGGTGCTCGACATCCATCCATACGTGCAGGACCAGATGTTCGCCGAAACGGAAGGCATCTTCGGCAAGCGGCTGGTCGCCGGCGCCTTCGTGTTCTCGGCCGGGCTCGGGCTCGTCGCCACCAATTGCATCAACGCCTTTTCGTATGGCTACGACAAATTGCGCTTCATCAAGCCGGTGTTCATCGGCGACACGATTTATTCGATCCGCTCCAACCTCGACAAGAAGCCGAAATACAAGGAAATGGGGCTGATCCGCGCCAGCTATGAAGTCTTCAAGGGCGAAGGCGAGCTCGTGCTTTATTGCGAGCACCTGCAGACGGTGAAGTACCGCAATCCGGCCGATTTCGCCGGCAAGACGGAGAGATAGGCAATGGCGGCCATTGCCGAACTGCCGCTGACCGGGCTCATCGTCGTCGATATGAGCCAGTTCCTGTCCGGGCCTTACTGTTCACTTAGACTGCTCGACCTCGGCGCCCGCGTCATCAAGATAGAACGGCCGGATGGCGGCGACCTGTCGCGCCGGCTTTATCTCAGCGACACCGAGATCGGTGGCGATTCCACCATTTTTCATGCCATCAACCGCGCCAAGGAAAGCCTTGCCATCGACTTGAAGGACGAGGCCGATCTTGCGGCGCTGCGCGGCCTGCTGGCCAAGGCCGACGTGCTGATCCAGAATTTCAGGCCCGGCGTCATCGAACGCCTGGGCTTCGATTACGAGGCGGTGCGCAAGATTAATCCGCGCCTGGTCTATGCCTCGATCAGCGGCTATGGCGAGGAAGGCCCCTGGGTCAAGCGGCCCGGTCAGGATCTGCTGGCGCAGGCCCGCTCCGGCGTGATGTGGCTGAACGGCGACGAGGACCAGGGGCCGGTGCCCTTCGGGCTGGCCATCGCCGACATGCTGGCCGGCTCCGCCGCCGCGCAAGGCATCCTTGCCGCACTGGTGCGGCGCGGCGTGACCGGCAAGGGCAGCCATGTCGAGACCAGCCTGCTCGAAGCACTGGTCGACTTCCAGTTCGAGGTGCTGACGACGCATCTCAATGACGGACGCCGGCTGCCGCGGCGGTCATCTTTCCGCAGCGCCCATGCCTATCTGTCGGCGCCCTACGGCGTCTATCCGGCCAAGGACGGTTATCTGGCGATCGCCATGACGCCGATATCGAAGCTGGCCGATCTTCTGGGCCTCGAAGAGCTTGCGCCCTACCGCGACCAGCCGTCGACCTGGTTCACCGCCCGCGACGAGATCAAGGCGATCATCGCGCAAAAGATCGGAACCAAGACGGTCGACGAATGGCTTGCCATCCTCGAGCCCGCCGACATTTGGTGCGCCAAGGTTTTGACCTGGCCGGAAATGATGGCCAGCGAAGGCTTCAAGGTTCTCGACATGCTGCAGACGGTGACGCGCGAGGATGACGTTTCGATCCTCACCACGCGCTCGCCGCTCAGGGTCGACGGCATCCGCGCCAAGGTCGAGCGGGCCGCGCCACGCATCGGCGAGCACAGCGCAAAGATCCGCGAGGAGTTCGGGCTGTGAGCGACGTGACGCTCAAAGGCATGACCTGGAGCCATCCGCGCGGCTATGATCCGATGGTCGCCTGTTCGGCGCTGTGGACGGAACGCACCGGCGTCGCCATCGAATGGGACAAGCGCTCGCTGCAGGATTTCGAATCCTTCCCGGTCGAGGAATTGGCCCGTGCCTATGATCTGATCGTCATCGACCATCCGCATGTCGGCCAGATCACCGCCGAGAATTGTTTGACGCCGCTCGATGCGGCCGGCCGGGACGCCGAACGTGCAGCACATGCGACGGGCAGCGTCGGCCGGTCCTATCCGAGCTACAACTGGCAAGGCAGGCAGTGGGCGTTTCCGATCGACGCGGCCAGCCAGGTGGAGGCCTGGCGGCCGGACATGCTTTCGGCTGCACCGGCGAACTGGGCCGATGCGCTCGATCTGGCCCGGCAAGGCCACGTGCTGTTGCCGCTCAGGCCGCCGCATGCGCTGATGGTGTTCTACACGCTTGCCGGCAATCTCGGCCGGCCCGCCGGCGAAGGCCCCGGCGACCATGTGGATCCGGCAACGGGCAAGCAGGTTTTCGAGATGATGCGCGAGATCGCGGCCCTCGTCGATCCGGCATGCCTTGGCATGGATCCGATCGCGGTTCTGGAGCAAATGGCCGGATCGGGATCACGGATCGCCTGTGCACCGCTGATCTATGGCTATGTCTCCTATGCCATCGCCGGGTTTCGACCCAACCGCCTGGCTTTCGCGGATATCCCGGCCGCGGGCAATGCCGGCCCCAAAGGCTCGGCGCTCGGCGGGACCGGCATTGCGGTGTCAGCTTTTTCGAAGGCCAGGCAGGCGGCCATCGACTTCGCCTACTGGATCGCCAGCGGTGACGTGCAGCGCGGCCCTTACGCCTCGGCCGGCGGCCAGCCCGGCCATGCGGCAGCCTGGGAGGATGTCGCCGTCAACGCTGCCACCGGCAATTTCTACAAGGACACCCGAGCCACGCTCGAAGGTGCCTGGGTCAGGCCGCGGCACGACGGCTACATGTCCTTCCAGCAGGCGGCGTCAGATCGCATCAATCTCGGCCTGAGCGAAAGGCACAATGCCGCTCGCGTCGTTGCCGATCTCAATCGCCTGTTTCGGGAAAGCCTTTCGACGCAGGTGTCCGGCGTTGCCGGCGGAGGAGCCTGAAAACAACCGAACGGAGGAGAACATGAACAGCCTGATCCGCGGCCTTATGGCCGCAACCGCACTTGCATCGGTCACGACCATAGCCTGCGCACAGGACGTGTCCTGATCGGGCTCGGCTTCCGGCCTTCGACCGTGCAGGCGGCACTTGGCCTGGTCATCGTGCTCCTGGTTTCGCTCTACGGCCGCGAGCGGCACGTGTCGGCGACGATCTGAGCCGCTTACAACCTCCACAGCCGCTTGGCGTTGCCTGACAGCAGTTTTTGCCGCTCATCGGCGCTGGCACCGCTGAGCAGCGCGTGCGTTGCCGCAATCCAGGTCGCAAGCCCGCCGCCGAGCGTGCAGACCGGCCAGTCGCTGCCCCACACGACGCGGTCCCAGCCGAAGCATTCGATGGTGTGCTCGACGTAGGAACGCAGCGTTTCGACAGTCCAGGATCCGGCATCCGCATAGGCGACCACACCAGAAATTTTGCCGACGACGTTCGGGCGCCGCGCGATCTCCGCCATATGCTCGCGCCAGGGGTGCTCGGCACCGCCCTTGATGTCGGGCACGCCGCAATGGTCGAGCACGAACTGCACATCCGGCGCGAGATCGGCGAGTGCGATCGCCTTGGGGATCTGGTGCGGCAGAACGACAAGATCGAAGGTCAGGCCGCTGCCGGCTAGCCGCTTGATGTTTTCACGAAACAGCGCGCCCTCCGACAGCTCATCGGGCATGACGTGCAGCACACGGCGAAAGCCCTTGACGAAAGGATCTGCGCGCTGCGTTTCCAAATAAGCGGCAAAGCCGGGCTCCTCCGGACGGCAGGAGGCAATCGCTCCCCTCAGCAAACTGCCCTTTTGCCGCGAGAGCGCTTTGACATGGCCGGTTTCGGCCTCGATATCGGCTGGATCGACATCGACCTCCATATGGAACGCGCCGTCGATGCCAGCGCGACGGGCCTGGACTGCATATTCGTCGTAGGGGAAATCGCGGTTGAGCGCCGGCACGCCGGCCAGCCATGGATAGCGCAGGGCGGACTGGTCGATCAGGTGCAGATGGGTGTCGACAATCATGGCGGCGCGCTCCTCCTTGGCGACTTCGAGATCATCTCACGGAGAAATTCTTCATTCAAATAAGAATTCATCGCGATTGCTTGACAGTCGATCCCGCCAGTTGCGACAGCTTTTCGGTCGCTGCCAGCAACAGCTCTATGGTCCTGGTGATGTCGGGCGCCTTGGGTGCGTTGACCAGGGTTATGTACGGGATCGACAGTGCGGCGATCGCCTTGCCGTCCGAGCCGAGAACGGGCGTCGACAGGTTGAACACGCCGGCCGTCTGCATCGACGCCATCATCTCGTAGCCGCGTTCACGAATCTGGTCGAGGCGGGCGAAAAACTCTGGCGATTGCGGTGGCTTGTCGGTGCTGCGCAGATGTTCGGAGATCATCATCTGCCGCTCTTCCGACGGGCGGAACGCCAGCAACACATGGCCGGACCCGGTGTCGAACAGGCTGATATGCGAGCCGACGCGGATAGAGATGCCCCAGTAATCCGGCGCCTCCTGCTGGGCAATAACCACCGCGGAGCCGCGATCGAAGACGACGAGCTGGTTTGCCTGCTGTGAGGTTTCGGCCAGCTCGCGCATCAGCGGCGTCGCATAGGAAACCAGCCGGCGCACCGGCGCGTGCAGCTGCGCCAGGCCAAACAGCTTGAGCGTCAGCGAATAACGGTCGCCATCAGGACGCGTGACGTAGCCGCGCCGCACCAGCCGATCCAGCATGCGATAGAACTCATTCGGGCTACGGTCGAGTTTCTTGGCGATTTCCGCCTGCGTCAGGCCGCCGTCGACGCCGGCCAGCAGCTCGAGGATGTCGAGCCCCTTGTCCAGCGCCGGGGCTCGATACCGGTCGTCTTCCTCGTCCTCTGCCATTGCGCCTCTCCAGTGAATTTCACTTTTCATATACGCAACAGCCTTGCTTCCGAAAGAACTTTCGGCTTGACGATCCTATAAATGTTTTGTTTGTATATGAATGAAGCTGCCGATCGACCTCGCTACGCGATCGATGCAGGCTCTTTGGGAGGATACCAATGACGAAACTGTTTTGCGGCCTGTCGGCCGGCGTAACGCTACTCGCGTTTGGTGCTAGTGCTGCCCTTGCTGCCGAACTGCCCGGCAAATTCGACGGCGTCACCATCGACGCCAAGCTGATCGGCGGCCAGCAATATGAAGGGCTCTACGCGCGGATCGGCGAATGGGAAAAACTGACCGGCGCCAAGGTCAACGTGATCTCGAAGAAGAACCACTTCGAGCTCGACAAGGAGATCAAGTCGGACATCGCCTCCGGCAGCATCAACTGGTGCGTCGGCTCGAACCACTCGTCCTTCGCGCCGCAATATCCTGATATCTACACCGACCTGAACAAGCTGCTGCCGAAGGAGGAGATCGACGCCTTCGTGCCGTCGACGATCAAGGCCTCGACGCTCGACGGCAAGCTGGTCATGCTGCCGCGCGCGCAGTTCGATGTCTCGGCGCTCTATTACCAGAAGAGCCTCTACCAGGACGAAGCCAAGAAGGCCGCCTACAAGGCCAAGTACGGCAAGGAACTGACACCGCCCGACACCTGGGACGAGGTCGCCCAGCAGGCGGAATTCTTCGCCAGCCCGCCCGATTTCTATGGCACCCAGTTCGCCGGCAAGGAAGAGGCGATCAACGGCCGTTTTTACGAGATGCTGATCGCCGACGGCGGCGAATACCTCGACAAGGACGGCAGGCCCGCTTTCAACTCGGAGGCCGGCGTGCACGCGCTCGACTGGTTCGTCAATCTCTACAAGGCCAAGGCGGTGCCGGCCGGCACCACCAACTATCTGTGGGACGATCTCGGCCAGGGTTTTGCCTCGGGCACCGTCGCCATCAACCTCGATTGGCCTGGCTGGGCAGGCTTCTTCAACGATCCAAAGTCGTCGAAGGTCGCCGGCAATGTCGGCGTGAAGGTGGCGCCGAAGGGATCGGCCGGCATTCGCACCGGCTGGTCGGGGCACCACGGGTTTTCGGTCACCGAAAACTGCGCCAGCAAGGAAGCGGCCGCTTCGCTGGTCTGGTTCCTGACCAATGAGGACAGCCAGAAGCTCGAGGCGGCAAGCGGACCTCTGCCGACCCGCACGGCGGTGTGGGACTGGGACATCCAGCAGGCGGCAAACGATCCTTACAAGAAGGAAGTGCTGGCGGCTTTCCAGGAAGAGGCAAAGCACGCTTTCGCCGTGCCGCAGACACCTGAATGGATCGAAATCTCCAACGCCGTCTATCCCGAATTGCAGGCCGCCATCCTTGGCGACAAGACCTCCAAGCAGGCGCTGGACGACGCTGCCGCCAAGGCCACCCAGATCCTCGAGGACGCCGGCAAGCTTTGACCATTCTCCCAAGGGGGCGCCGCGCTCATTGAAGAGCGGCGCCCCCGAACTTTTTTCGAACCATGCGCAACCCGCTTTGTCTTGATCCCAGCTCGCCGATGGCGGGCTTCGGTGTCCGGGCACCAACCAGAACCGGATCGTCATGAAAGGCTGGAGACCCTCGCCACCATTGCTGCTCCTGCTGCCGGCGGTGATCGTGCTGGCGGCCGTGGTGGTGGTGCCGTTGCTGCTGTCGCTCTACTCCAGCTTCACGCCGTTCCGGCTGACCAGGCCTGAGACGTTCTGGGTCTTCATCGGCGCCCGCAACTACGTCACCATCCTGACCAGCCGCGATTTCTGGATCGCCTTTGCCCGTACTGTGGTGCTGCTGACGGTGGCGCTCAACCTGGAAATGCTGATCGGGCTCGGGCTGGCCCTGCTGGTGGAAAAAGCCTCGCGCGGCCAGCGAGTCCTGCGCACCATCATGATGTTTCCGATGATGTTTTCGCCGATCCTCGTCGGCTTCCAGTTCAAATTCATGTTCAACGACAATATCGGCCTGGTGAACAACGCCCTGCAGGCGCTCGGCCTGACCGATCGCGCCATCCCGTGGCTGATCGACGGCAATCTCGCCTTCATCGCCATCCTGACCGCCGAGATCTGGTCGTCGACTTCGGTGTTCGCGATCCTCATCCTGGCCGGGCTGCTGGCGATGCCGCGCGAACCCGTCGAGGCGGCCCGCGTCGACGGCTGCACGCCATGGCAGACATTCCGCTATGTCACCTGGCCGTTCATCATGCCGTTTGCCTTCATCGCCATGACCATCCGCTCGCTCGACGTCGCGCGCGCCTACGACATCGTCAAGATCATGACCGACGGCGGCCCTGCCGGCCGCACCGAGCTGGTCTGGACGCTGGTCGCCCGCACCGCCTATGGCGATGCCAGAATGGGCATGGCCAATGCCATGGCCTATTTCTCGATCCTGCTGTCGATCCTGTTCACCGTCTATTTCTACCGCAAGCTCGCCGCGGCGCGCACGCAGATCGCGGCGGAGTGGTGAGGATGGACCAGAACAGCCTGCATCGCGCCGGCAACAAAGCGCTCCGGATCGTCCATGGCATCGGGCTGTTCCTGGCCATGCTGGTCATCTGCCTGCCCGGCATCTGGATCGTGCTGTCGTCGCTGCGGCCGACTGTCGAGATCATGGCCAAGCCGCCGGTGTGGATTCCGCAGCAACTCTCGCTCGATGCCTACGTCGCCATGTTCAGCGGCGTCGGCAAGGGCGGCATTCCGGTGCTCGACTATTTCCGCAATTCGCTGATCATCTCGGTGACCTCGACGCTGATCGCCATCGCCATCGGCATGGCGGGCGGCTATGCCTTTGCGCGCTATCGCTTCCAAGCCAAGTCGGCGATGTTTCTCGGCCTGATGCTGACGCGCACGGTGCCCGGCATCGCACTGTCCCTTCCGCTGTTCTTCGTCTTTGCGCGGCTCGGCATCATCGACACGCATTTCGGGCTGATCCTGGTCTATGTCGCGCTCAATGTGCCCTTCACCATCTGGCTGATCGACGGCTTTTTCCGCCAGGTACCGAAAGACCTTGCCGAGGCGGCGCAGATCGACGGCTGCACGCGCTGGCAGGCCTTCTGGCAGGTCGAGTTTCCGCTCGCCGGGCCCGGCATCGCCTCGGCCGGAATCTTTGCCTTCCTCACCTCGTGGAACGAGTTCGCGCTGGCCTCGCAGCTGACACGCTCGATTAACTCCAAGACCCTGCCGGTTGGCCTGCTCGACTATACGGCCGAATTCACCATCGACTGGCGCGGCATGTGCGCGCTCGCCGTGGTCATGGTCATACCGGCGCTCACGCTTACCTTCATCGTCCAGAAACACCTCGTCGGCGGCCTCACTTCCGGCGCGGTGAAAGGCTGACATGGCAACCGTATCGCTCAAGAATCTCACCAAAAGCTACGGCCCGGTGGCGGTGGTGCACGGCATCGATCTCGAGGTCGCCGACCGCGAGTTCATCGCGCTGGTCGGGCCGTCCGGTTGCGGCAAGTCGACAACCCTGCGCATGATCGCCGGCCTCGAGGCGATCAGCGACGGCGTCATCGAGATCGGCGGCCGCATGGTCAACGACCTGCCGCCGCGCTCGCGCAACATCTCGATGGTGTTCCAGTCCTACGCGCTCTATCCGCATATGACGGTGCGCGAAAACCTCGGCTTCTCGCTCAAGATCGCCGGCGCCGCGAAAGAAGAAATGGACCGTCGCGTCGCCGAAGCGTCCGGCATTCTCGGCCTCGACCAGTTGCTCGACCGCCGGCCGTCGCAGCTGTCCGGCGGACAGCGCCAGCGCGTGGCCATGGGCCGCGCCATCGTGCGCGATCCCGATGTCTTCCTGTTCGACGAGCCACTTTCCAATCTCGACGCCAAGCTTCGGACGCAGATGCGCACCGAGATCAAGAAGCTGCACGCCAAGGTCAAGTCGACGGTGATCTACGTCACCCATGACCAGGTCGAAGCGATGACATTGGCGGACCGCATCGTCATCATGCGTGACGGTTTTATCGAGCAGGTCGGCACACCCGACGAGGTCTTCCGCCGGCCGCAGACACGCTTCGTCGCGGGCTTCATCGGCTCGCCACCGATGAACCTGCATGAGGCGGTTGTCGACGACGGACAGCTGCTGTTCGCCAGCGGCGAGAAGCTGCCTCTGCCCAGCCAGTTCAAAGCCAATGTCGAAACCGGCGACAAGGTCGTGTTCGGCCTCAGGCCCGACGACATCTATCCGACCGGACACGGCATCAGCTCCGGCGAAGATGTCGACGTCCACCAGGTCGAGTTGCCGGTGACCGTCACCGAGCCGCTCGGCAATGAGACGCTGGTGTTCGCCGAATTCAACGGCAGCGACTGGGTATCACGGATGCTCAATCCAAAGCCGCTCAAAGCCGGCGACCGGGTCAAGATGAGCCTGGACCTGTCGCAGGCCCATCTGTTTTCTGCTGAAACGGGCAAGACATTGCGAGGTTAAAATCATGGCAAAGATCGAGAAAGTCGAACTGCGCATGGTCGACTTGGTGCCTAAGGTCAAGCGCACCGATGCCATCCAGAGTTTTGTCAGCCAGGAAACACCGATCGTCACCATCACCGATGCCGACGGCGCGGTCGGCTCCGGCTACAGCTACACGATCGGCACCGGCGGCTCGTCGGTGATGCGACTGCTGGCCGACCACCTTGCGCCGCGGCTGATCGGCCGCGACGCCGACATGATCGAGGCGATCTGGCGCGAGTTGGAGTTCGCCACCCATGCCACGACGATCGGCGCGATCACGGCAATCGCGCTGGCGGCCATCGACACTGCTCTTTGGGACCTGCGGGCGAAGAAACAGAGACTGCCGCTGTGGAAGCTGGCCGGCGGCGCCAAGGACCGCTGCCCGCTCTACACGACCGAAGGCGGCTGGCTGCATATCGAGACCGAGGCGCTGGTCGCGGATGCGCTGGCCGCCAAGGCCAAGGGTTTTCGCGGCTCGAAAGTCAAGATCGGCAAGCCGCACGGTTCCGAGGATCTTGCTCGGCTGACGGCGGTGCGCCGGGCGGTCGGAGACTCCTACGAGATCATGACCGACTGCAACCAGGGCTTTTCGGTCGACGAGGCAATCCGCCGGGCCGAGCGCCTGCGTGAGCTCGACCTCGCCTGGATCGAGGAGCCGCTGCCGGCCGACGACATTGACGGCCATGCGCGGCTGTCGAGTGCCACATCGACGCCGATCGCCATCGGCGAGTCGCTCTATTCGATCCGGCATTTCCGCGAATATATGCAAAAGGGCGCTTGCTCGATCGTGCAGGTCGATGTCGGCCGCATCGGCGGCATTACGCCGTGGCTGAAGGTCGCGCACGCGGCCGAGGCGTTCGACATACCGGTCTGCCCGCATTTCCTGATGGAACTGCATGTCAGCCTGACATGCGCCGTTCAGAACGGCAGATATGTCGAGTATATTCCCCAGCTCGACGAGCTGACCGGCAAGAAAATGCGTATCGAGGACGGGCACGCGTTGGCGCCGGACGAGCCAGGCATCGGCATCGACTGGGACTGGGATGCGATCAAGGCGAAGAGCATCGCGGAATTCACCACGACGATAGCGAAATAGGAGGCGGACATGCAGCGAATCGGAATGGTGCTCGGCCTCAAGCCGGAGAAAGTCGCCGAATATGTGCGGCTTCACGCTGCTGTGTGGCCGGACGTCCTCAAGATGATTTCCGCCTGCAACATCAAGAATTATTCGATCTATCTGAGGGAGCCGGAGCACCTTTTGTTCAGCACCTTCGAGTACCATGGCACCGATTTCGCCGCCGACATGGCCAAGATGGCCGCCGATCCCACGACGCAGGAATGGTGGGCGCTGTGCATGCCGTGCCAGGAGCCGCTGCCGACCCGCAAGGAGGGCGAGTGGTGGGCGTCGATGGACGAAGTTTTCCATTATGACTGATGACATTTTCGATCCTGCCTCGCTTTCCCAGGCCTGGGCACAACCGTCAAAGCCCAGGCCGATCGTGATTTTCGGCGCCGGCTCGATCGTCGGCGATGCGCATTTCCCGGCCTATGGGAAAGCCGGTTTCCCGGTTGCCGGGCTGTTCGACCCCGACCTGGCCAAGGCCGAAAAACTGGCGCAGAAATGGGGCGTCACCGCTTACCGGTCGGTCGAAGAAGCTGCGTCAATAAAGGACGCCGTCTTCGATCTGGCGACACCGCCGGCCTATCATGCCAGCGTGCTCAGGGCGCTGCCCGATGGTGCGGTGGCGCTGATCCAGAAGCCTATGGGGAGCAATCTCACCGAGGCGACTGACATCCTCGAAATCTGCCGCTCCAAAGACCTCAAGGCCGCGGTGAATTTCCAGCTGCGGTTCGCGCCGATGATGCTGGCGCTCAAGGATGCGATCGCCAAGGGCTGGTTGGGCGACGTGGTCGATTTCGACGCATGGCTGGCGCTTGCGACACCCTGGCAGCTCTGGGAATTCCTGTTGCAGGCGCCGCGCGTCGAGATCGCCATGCATTCGATCCATTATCTCGACCTGATCCGGCAATTGCTCGGCGACCCCAAGGGGGTTCACGCCAAGACGCTCGGCCATCCCGGCCATAAGGTTGCGCAAACGCGCACCAGCGCGATCCTCGACTATGGCGACACCGTGCGCTGTGCACTGTCGATCAACCACGATCACAAATTCGGTCGAAAACACCAGGCCTGCGAATTCCGCATCTGCGGCACCGAAGGCGCCGCCTACCTCAAATTGGGCGTCAACCTCGACTATCCGCGCGGCGAGCCGGACATCCTCGAAATCTACCCCAAAGGCGGCAAGGACTGGATTGCGGTTCCACTCGTCGGCGCATGGTTTCCGGACGCCTTTGCCGGCCGCATGGCCAATGTCCAGCGCTACGCGTCGGGCGAGGACGCCGAGCTTGTCAGTTCCGTCGAGGACGGCTGGAACACCATGGCGCTGGTCGAAGCCGCCTACCAATCGAGCGCGGCGCCGGCAACACCGATCGCGGCGAGGCCCTGACTTGGAGCAGACTGTCTATTTCGAGGACTACCAGATCGGCTCGTCGCGCATGACCAGCGGGCGCACCATCACCGAGACCGATTTCGTCGTCCATGCCGGCCATACCGGTGATTTCTTTCCCCATCACATGGACGCCGAGTTCATGAAGACGACGCCGTTCGGCCAGCGCATCGCGCACGGCACGCTGGTCTTTTCGGTCGGCGTCGGGCTGACAGCAAGCGTCGTCAACCCGGTCGCCTTCTCCTATGGCTACGACCGGCTGCGCTTCATCAAGCCGGTGTTCATCGGCGATACGATCAGGACCCGCACCACCATCTCGGCCAAGGAAGACGACCCGAAGCGACCCGATTCAGGCCGGGTCGTGGAACGCTGCGAGGTGATCAACCAGCATGGCAACGTGGTGCTGGTCGCCGACCACATCTACATCGTCGAGCGCCGCAACAAGCCGAGCAGGGCCTCGACGGACGGCGCTGAAACCTGAAACAAAAAAAACCGCCTTGCGGCGGGTCCTCGGTGCGAATCAGCACCATACGTAAATTAGTAGCATAGCTGCCGGCACAAAGCAAGAACAAAATGTGGCGCTGTCGGCAAAAAATGCGAATTCACTTCACCCGTTCCCGTCTTTATCCGCTTGCCGAGGTCGCGTTCAAGGCTGCCTGCCCCGGAACGTTAAGGTGGAACTGTCGGCAGGCAGCGGATGGTGCCGGCATCGGGAATTGGTCACACCCGGTTGACCGGATATACCGCCTTGCCGCCGCGCAGGACCGCTGCGACGTCGGCAAACACCTTGTTGCGAACCTCCGCGTAAGACTGCGTCGAGTAGTGCGCCGCGTGTGGACTGACCAGGACGGTGTCCAGCGCCAGCAGCGGATTGTCGGGCGAAGGCGGCTCCTGCTCGAACGTGTCGATGCCCGCGCCTGCCAGATGGCCGCGCCGGATCAGATCCGCCAACGCGACCTCGTCGACGAGGCCGCCGCGGGACACGTTAATGAATATCGCTCCTTCCTTCATCCGCGACAGGGCATCCGCCGACATGATGTTTCTGGTCTCCGGTGTCGCTGGAACGTGCAGCGAGACGATGTCGGCCCTGGCTAGCAGCTCGTCGAAGCCGACCGGTTCGGCACCGCCGGCCGTGATGCGCTCTGCCGGCATATGCGGGTCGTAGGCGATGATATGATAGCCGAAGACCCGCGCCCGCTCGGCAGTCAGGCGCCCGATCTGGCCGAAGCCGATCAGCCCGAGAATCTGCCTGTCCGGCCGCATGATGCCGGCACCGTCGGTCATCGCCGCCCAGCGGCCGGCGCGCACCGCGCTGTCGAACTGCTTCAGCCTGCGCGTCAAGGCCAGGATCAGGGCCATGGCGTGGGTGCTGACTTCCACCAGATTGGCATCCGGCACGTAGGTTACCTGAACACCGGCACGGCTGGCGGCCTCGACATCGATCGAGTCGAGCCCTACGCCGAACCGCCCGATGACCTTGAGGTTCTTCAGTTCGGCCAAAACGCGAGCCGTGATCGGCTCCCGCAATACCATCAATGCGTCGGCGTCGCGGCAGTGTTCGATCAGGGCATCTTCCGTGAGCAGCGTCTTTTCGACAAACTCGGCGTTCAAGCCGTCGAGGTAGCGTAGCTGCTCTTCCTCGACTGACAATACGCCGTCGGTCTTGATGATCTTCATGCCGGACTCTTGCTATGAGGCGTTGCGCGCCGAGACGACACCGGCGGCAAGGCCGGCGCCGAGAAACATCGTGTCGCTGGCGAGCATGTAGAAGCTGATGCCGTGCCGCGACCATTTGCCGACATCATCCGCCGAAGGGCGAAAGATGCCGACGGCCTTGCGGGCCGCGCGCGCAACGGCCGCAATCCTGACGATAGCGGCATTGAGCTTGTCCTGGCCGGCCGGCCCCATGGCGTCGATCGAGACCGACAGGTCGCCGGGGCCAATGAAGACCACGTCGACGCCGTCGACCTGGACGATGTCGTCGATGTTGGCGAGGCCCTCTGCCGTCTCGACCTGGATGGCGACCGTCAGGACCTCGTTGGCCGATTTGAGGTAGTCCGGAATCCTGTAGCCATAGCCGGCGGCGCGGCCCGGGCCGACACCGCGTGCGCCGACCGGCGGGTAACGGCAGGCCATGACCACCATGCGGGCTTGCTCGGCCGTCGAGACGCGGGGTACCAGGACGCCCGACGCGCCGGCGTCGAGCGCGGCCGCCATCCATTCCGGCGTGTGGCCGGGAACGCGCACCATCGCGGGAACCTTGTGGACATCGGCGGCGCGAACCAGATCCTCGAGCCGTTCGCGGCCGATCTGCGAATGCTCCCAGTCGATGCACAGGAAATCGACCCCGCTGGCGGCCGCCACTTCGACCGCCACCGGGTGCGGGATGGCGCAGAACGTGCCGATGAGGCGATCGAGAGAGACACATTTCTTGCGAAAGTCGTACATGAAATCTCCAGAGATTTTTCGGCGTCGGCAAAACCTGTTTGCGCTATGTGGCCCGCGGCAAAGGATGCACGGCTTCCGTCGACATCGGGAAATGCCGGCTGCCGCCTGAAAACGGCGGGAAAGTCTTGTAGTCGGCGCGCATCTCCAGCCGCGCCGGCGACTGCAGGGCGTGCGTCAATGCCGCGGGGCTGTCGAACATGACCCGGTTGCGCTGCATATGGTCGATGCGCGGCCAGGGCAGCGAACCGCACCAATCCAGTCGCGACAGAACCTCGATGTGGCGAATGCCGGGGAAGCCCCGCATCAATTGCGGATGATGCGTCACATAGTGGTAGAGCCAGACATTCATGTCTTCGGCCGGCCCGGGATAGTGGACAAGATAGCTGCAGGGGAGCCCCGACGTCTGGACGCCAGCGTCGTCGACGGGAAACGGACGCACGCACATAGCCTGTTGCGTCGGCCTCGAACCGGCGACGCTCGACAGCATACCCGGTGCGGCAAGCGCCTGCAGATGGCCGGACGGCGCCAGCGCCGCCTCCATGTCCGCCAATTCGTCGAAATAGAGCTGGAAGCCAAAGACCGGCGGTGGGCCATCCTTGTTGAACATGTCCGTCGCCACTTCGGGCAGATAGATGTTTGCAAGCGCAAGGCCCGGCGTCGATGCAATCACCCCCCGCACGGCATCAACGTCTTCACCGGCGATGGCCAAATTTGCCTCGCGGTCATCATGGAAGAAAGCAAGATAGGCAAAGCGCATTTGGACACCTGCTGGATCGAGTTCGACTAGATCAAATTCGGAAGAAAGAGAGCGATCTGCGGAAAGAGGACAATCAGCAGGATCAGCAAAAGCGTCAGCGCGATGTAGGGTGCCGCTGACATGGCAACCGTCTTGAGCGATGTGCCTTTCGGCGCAACACCGATCATGATGAACAGCAGCAGACCAAACGGCGGCGTGGTGAAGCCGACCTCGTAGGCGAGCAGCAGGATCAGCCCGAACCATACCGGCTCGTAGCCGAATTGGTGGGCGATCGGCAGGAAGATCGGCAGCGTGATCAGCATCATCGAGACCTGATCCATGAACATGCCGAGCAGCAGGATGACGAGCACCATCATGAGCAGCATGGGATACGGTCCAAGATCATAGCCGACGATGAACTGGATAAAGCCGTTGGAGGCGCCGGAGAAGGCGAATATCTGCGAAAACGTCGTCGAAGCCGAGATGATCAGGAAGGTCATGCCGGTGACCTTCATCGCATCGTCCAGCGACTTCCAGACAACCGACCAGCTGAACCGCCGGTAGACAAACAACAAGGCGAACACGGCGGCACAGCCGAGCCCCGCCGATTCCGTCGGCGTCGCTATTCCAAGGATGATCGTGCCAACCACCATGAACACGATGACGCTCATCGGAATGATGTTGACGGCAACCGCCCTCACCTTCTCGGCCGCAGGAACGGCGGGCACCGGATAGTGCGGAGCGGCGTCCGGATCGATCTTCGTCTGTGCGAAGATCAGCGCCGCGTACATGACAACGAGGAGCAGCCCGGGCAAAGCCCCCGCTATGAGCAGCGCGCCTACGTCGATCTGGGCCAGCGAGCCGAGCAAGACGGCCAGCGAGGATGGCGGGATGATGACGGCAAGGCTTCCGGCGCCAAGCACCGGGCCGTAGGCCATATGCGGCTTGTAGCCCCGCTTCAGCATCTCCGGCACCATCAGCGAACCCATCATGCCGGTATTGGCGAGGCTCGAGCCCGACAGCGCGGAAAAGATGGTGCCGGCGGCGAGAACGACATAAGCGAGGCGTCCGCGCAGATTGCCGATGCACAGGTCGAGCGCGTAGATGACCTTCTCGCCGAGGCCGGAGCGGAAGAACAGGCTGCCCATGACAAGAAACATCGGCAGCGGAGCGAGCGCATAGGTCGAGACGGCGTCGGAGAAGTTGGCGACCATCTGCGTCACGCCGATCGAACCGCCGAAGAACAGGTACAGCCCGATCACATTGGTGACGAAGAAAGCGAAGGCGACCGGCAGCCCAAGCCCCATCAACACGAGGATGGTGCCAACAAGCACGGCGAATGGAAACAGCCAGGCCACCGGTCAGAGCCCTTCCATTTCCAGCGGATCGAGCGTGTACAGCGTGTCACGGCCGAGGAGATATCTGAGCCATTCCAGCGCAGAGAGGTAGAAGGCGAGCATGATGGGCAGAAAGACCAGCCATTTCGGCATGTCGAAACTGCGCGTTTCATATTCGCCGCCCGCCACGGCGCTTGTCAGGGAAAACAAGGCGACGCTGCCAAGGTAGAGGCTGACGCCGATGCAGGCGAGATAGACCAGTTTTTCAAGCACCGCCCGAGCCCGCATCGGCAGCGCCTTGCGCAGGAACTCGACGAAGACATGGCCCTTGCTGTGGACCAGCCAGGGCATCGGCAGGAATGCCGCGTAAAGCAGGCCGTATTCCGTCGCCGATACTGCCCAGGCAAGCGGCCTCAGGCCCAGATTGCGGACGCATACATCAGCAACCACCGCGACGATGATGAGGCCAAGCACCACTTTTGCCGTCGCCGCCAACGCAAGGCTCAGCTTCGCAATCGCTGCAAACAATCTGTCCATGTCCGACGACCCTCATGTCCACCGTTGCCCCGCTTTTGCCCAGCTTTGATGGAGGGCTTACAAGGCAGCCTCCGCTCGGCTACTGGAAGAATTTCTTCAACTGATCGATGTTGGTGGGATCGCGTTTGGCCATTCTCGCCCAGCTCGCCTGCGTGGCAGCCGCCAGGAATTTGTCGCGGCCGGCACCGGTCAAGCTGATCACCTTCTGCCCGCCGTCGATCATCGCCTGTGCCTGCTTTTCCGACTCGGCAAGATTGGCGTCATAGCTCGCGCGCTCGTATTCGACGGCCGTGTCGGCAAGCAGCTTCTGCGCCTCGGGCGACAGCGTGTCCCATTTGGCCTTGTTGATCGAGATCAGCACGTCGGTTTTGAAGAATTGCGGGTCGACACGGTATTTGGTGAACTTGTCCCAGCCGAACGACGCATAGCCAAACACGGTATAGGCGTTGGCATTGACGACGCCGCGCTCGAGCGAGGTGTAGACGTCCCCTGGCGCTTGCACGATCACCGTTGCGCCCAGGGATTCAAGGAAATCGCGATAGAGCGGCGACGAGCGGATCTTCAGGCTGCTCCAGTCGATGCTGCCTTCGCTGTTGAGCTTGGGTTCGTCGATGGTGAAGACGTTGAAGCCCGAGCCCGCGTCGACATGCGCCAGCAGATGGGCATTGGCCTTCTTCTCGAAAATTCCGCTGATGAAGTCCCAGCCGCCATTCTCGCGAACCTCCCACGGCGTCTTTGTCGATGCGGAGAACACCTCGCCTTCGGGCACGAGCTCGAGGAACTGCCCTGCCGGCGTGTCGATCACGTCGATCAGGCCGCTCCTGAGCGCCCCGCCCTGCTGGATCGGCGGAATGACCTCCGGCCCGCCACGCACGTTGATCTGGACCACGCCCTTGCCCTTTTCGTTCACCTTCTGAACGAACTTCAGGAAGCTCTGGGCGTAGCCGTTCTGCGTCGGCGTAAAATGCACCGCGTTGAGGACGACCTCGTCGGCCGTGGCGATACCCGCCACACCCGACATGAGTGCAGCCAGAACAAGGGATTTCCAAATGCGCATTGCCGTACTCCCTTTGATAGTTCGCCCATGATCCGGCCCATGATCGGGCCGATCTGAAATTGCAATCGCTGCGCCGCCACGCGAACGGCGGTTAACTGGAATCATCTCCTACTGTCAGGAACCGTCCATGCGCGTAGAAGACCGGCGATCGGTGAGCGCGATCCAGCGCGACGCCTGAGACGACGCCGATGACGATTATGTGCGACGCCCGCACGATGGTTTCGGCCACCCGGCATTCGAACATTGCCCGCGCGCCGACAAGCAAGGGCGCGCCGGTTTCGCCACGCACCCATGATCCGGACGAGAACCGCGCGGCCCCCTTGGCTTTGGTCATGCCGCCAAAGGCACGCACAACGTTCTCCTGGTCGCCGGCTGGCAGATTGACCGAAAAGGGCAAGCCTTCGCGAATGGCCGAGGCAAAGGTGCTGCTGCGGTTGACGCAGGCCAGCAGCGAAGGCGGCTCGGCACTGAACGAGCAGAGTGCTGTCGCCGTGATGCCGCAAAAGCCGATCTCGTCATGTTCCGACGCGAGGATGGCGACCGAGCCCGCCACGGCCCGCATTGCCTGCTTGAAGGCGCGCGGATTGATGGCGTCGTGTCCATCCACCCACGGCGTCGGAATGGCGGCCGCCGGCATCAATTTACTCGAAGCCCGGCCTGGCGCATCAGCGGCAGCACGCGGTCGCAGAAGAAGGGCAATTCGTAGGTATAGTTGACGAATGTGAGGGCGGCGCCGGAATAACCCTGGTCCATGATCGCAGTGAGGTCGTCGACGATCTTTTCCGGCGTGCCGATGAGCGGGAAAGTTCCAGCACCGCCGGCGAACCTTTGCCGATATTCGGTGAAGGCCTTCGCATCATGCGAGTTCGCGAATTCCTTCTTCTTGCGCATATGCTCGTCGACGGCGCCCTCGTCCGCGCATTCCAGCGCGTAATGCCGGTAATAATCCTCGGCTTCCTGCTGGGTTTCCCGGCAGACGACGTGACAAACCGTATAGACGCCGACTTCGCGTCCGACTTCGGCCGCTCGGTTGGTGATGTCGACCACATGCGCACGGCCGTCGGCAATTTCGGAAAAAGTCGAAAACAGGTAGTCGCAGTGGCGCGCCGCATAGTTGCGCCCCGGCGCGCCGAAGGCGGCGTTCATGGTCACCGGTCGCGGCGCCTGCAGGCTTGGCGGGCGGCTGACGACCCCCTTCAGATCGTAGAACTCGCCGCTGAAGTCGAACGGCTCCCTCGATTGATAGGCACGCACGATGATGTTGATCCATTCCTCGGCCTGATCGTAGGTCCGCTCGCCGACCGTCTGCCCGAACATGGCGAACTCGTCCGGGTTCCAGCCGCAGACGATGTTCAAGCCGGCACGCCCGTTGGAGATGTGGTCGACCGTCGCCAGCGCTTTTGCAGCCTGCAGCGGATGAACCAGCGGCACATGCACCGTCATGAACAGGCCGATGTTTTCGGTGGCGACAGCAAGACCCGCCGCCCAGGTGAACGTCTCGAACGACCATTCCCGCACATGCGTCAAACCGCCGAAGCCGCGCCAGCGGGCGATCGGCAGCAGAAACTCGAGGCCGGCGCGATCGGCGATGCAGGCGGAGTTGAGGTTGTCTTCCCAGCGGGCACGCCAGCGCTCGGGGACGGTGGTCATTGCCAGGCCGCCATCGGCGTTCATGGAAAAGACGCCGAGCTTGAACCTGTTCGGCCCTTTCAGCGGGTGCTGCTTCCTGATCATGATTTCCCCCGCCGTGACATGCTCTTGCCCTCGCCGTCGGAGTTTTGAAACGGTGGGCTCAGCTTCATGAAACGCTCCTCGGCGTTCTGAATGAAGTGCGTCATGCAGTCGTAAGCGGCGACGGCGTCGCGCTTGACGAATGCCTCGTAGATGGCGCGCATGCCGGCCACGATCACGGCCTGCGTCGGCTGGTGCGACAGCGTCCTTAAACGGACGACGAGTACATGGTCGGCGAAGCGGGCAATCGTTTGTGAAAGACGCTCGTTCGCGACCGCGCCAAGCCAACAATTCCTGAATGCCGAATTGGCCTGGAAAAAGCGGTCGGCATCGCCATCTGCGGCCGCAGCCTCTGCCTCCCGGAGCGCGGCTGCCAGGGTCTTGAGGCCAGCGGCGTCAAGTGTCCGTGCGGCGTGCGCGGCGGCCCGCGGCTCGAGCAACCGGCGGACCTCGAAGATGTCGGCGACATCCGTTGCGGTAAGCGTGGGCAGCGTGAAGCCGCGTGTGGTGCCGACGAGATAGCCCTCATGCACCAACTGCATCAAGGCGTCGCGGACAGGCATTCTGGAAATGCCGAGCCGGGCGGCAATATCGACATCGACCAGCTTCTGGCCAGGCGCCAATTCGCCATGCTGTATCGTCAGCCGGACTTGTTGATAGACCTGGGCACGCAGATTGCCATCGCCAACCCGTTTGAGCTCTATCGTTTCCGTCATCCACGCCTTCCCATGCGAAGATTTCGTATATCGTTTGAGGCTGTGATCTCGCAGTCGTGCCGTTGAAATGCAGCCATATATCGGCAGAAATCGACCTGTCAGCCATGTTCCCGGCTCAAGTGGAGCACAGGCTGGATCACCTGGCAAGATATTTCAAGTCTATAATGTATACTGTTTGAGCTCGCTGTCCGGAGGGCAGAGGATCGCGCCGTCTGTGCTGCCGCGCCGCGCGACGGCGGGGACAGCTAACGATCCGCGCGGTTCGGTAAAAAACGTACAGACGTTTTTCCGTGACACATCGAAGTCGGCGGATTTAACTAAAATTACTTGCGATCTGCGCGCGCCGGCACGCCCACCCCCGATCCCCTCGCCGGTGCGCATTACTGGATCGCCCGCCGTATCGAAAGGTGCGGCGGGCTTTTCGTTTCGTTTGGCGGGGAGGCGCTTATGCGAGACTTGCCCAGGAATATCGACGCCGACGTCGTGATCGAAATCAGCAAGTTGCTCGACGACCGGGCGAAGTCCGTGCCGGTGCCGGTGCACAAGCTGGCGGCGATGATCCGGCTGGGCGTCGAAACCCTTCTGACCGATCACTCCATCGAGGAGCTGATCGTGGAAATGGCCGCGACGCGGGGGCTTCCGATGCTGTTCGATTTGCCGGTGATCAATGTCGACAACGTCGTGCCGATTGCCTTGGCGCGCCGTCCCCGCTGACATTTCGCTCGAGCCCCATCGGTAGTCGCGTCGCCGCCCGACTTCACTTGTCCTGATGCGCCGGCCGAGTGTCGCCTTTCTTTTCGGGGTCATGGGTATGGTGGCTGTCGCGTTCGCCGCCGCCGCCGGAGACCTTGCTGTGGCTGCGCAGGTCTGAATCGGCCGGCGGCTTTTCGACGCTCAGCGGCTTCTTGGCGTTTTCGTGCGCGGCGCCGGGACCGCCCTGGCGGATGCTGGCAGGAGTTTTCTTCGACGTGGACATGGCCTAGCGATCCTGGACGTTGCCTTGATGAGTGGTGTTGACCTTCGTATTGCCTTGCTGACCCTGCTTGTCGGGATCGGGGACGGTGGATTGCGGTGCCTGGTCGGCTGCTACCGATTTTTTGTCACCGGCGCCCTTTGGGCTCAGATTCTTCGGCGGCACAGGGGGAGGTTTCGTGCTCATGGCGTTTCTCCTTCCGCCACCCAAACAAGCGGCTCGGGAGAAAGGTTCCCGAGGGTCCGATACGAACGGCGATTGCCGCAACGAGCCGGGTCCACAGGCCGTGGCTTGGGGCCGGCGGGGTGCCCGCACAATCCAGGATTATTTCTTGATGATGTTTCCGTTGTTCAGATCGAAGGCCTGGGCACCGAACGCCTGCCTGAAGAAGTCCTCCTGCAGATCGCCCCATTCGCCGAGATAGGCGCCGCAATTGCTGCAATAGATCGGTGTGGAATCCTTCGGGTTGTCGGGAATCTCCATCAGGATCGTCCCGCACGCCTTGCAATCGAGCTTGTCATCCAAACGGCGGCCCATTGACACATGATCGCGCGTTTTCAGCCGCGCGCCAATTGTTGTTTTCGTACGAAGCCCGAATGGCGCGTTTTCCAACCAGCAAGGGGATCGAAAGCTAGCGTTCCGCCGGATTTCCGAAGGCCGGATCTCGCCGCCTCGAATACATCCCCACCCGCGGCAGCTCGTCTGGAAAGTCGACCCAGGGTAACCTCATGTCCCAGTATGCGTGGGCCTGTGGCGGAAACCGTTCGGGGTGATCGAGAAAGCCGATCGCCAGATAGAGTTCGTCGGGCAGGCCCTGGTCGACATAGCCGATCGATGTTCCGCAATCCGCGCAGAAGGACCGGAGCACACCGGGGGTTTTCGAAAAGGTCTTCGGTATGCCGGTGAGCAAGGTGAATTCAGAAGGCCGATAACCGACCCACACCGTTAGCGGGCTTCCTATCGCCTTGCGACAGTCGTCGTCGTGATCGGAGCAAACCCAGAACGGCTCGCCGCGCATTTGCGCCGTTATGGCGCCGCAAAAACAGGAACCCGTTTCAGTTCGTGGCATTGGCTAACTTCATGGCTGGACTCGCCTTCACTGCTGGCCCGGCATTTCGGTATTTTCCTTGGGGTTCTTCTTGATGCCGGCGGCAGGCGAGGTATCGGCCGGAGCATTGCCACCCTGGTTCTGTTCAGCGGCTCTTTTGAGCGGCGAAGTCTGCCAGCCCATATCGCCGTACAAAAAGCCTATGAGGAAGCCGACGATGATGATGGCCGAAATCACAATTGCAATTAACGCGTTACGTCGCTCCATTTCGCACGGCTCCTTTCTTTGAGCCGAACAAACGATGGCGGAAATGGTTCCGGTTAGACGGACTGCGTGACGGGACGGAGCCGGCCGGGAACATTCAGCCTCACGGCGGGTTCGTATGAGTGCTCTTCTACAGGGAGTGGCTTGCATGAAACCCGCGGTAACCGATCGCATTGAAACCAAGAAATACGACCACCCGACAGGCGGCTGGGATCGCTCAAATCGCTGGTCCGCAAGGCGCGTGGCGAAGGCCTGCTATTGTCCGGGATATGGAGCACGCTGCTCAAGCAGAACAAGGCCGACGGCTATATGTGCGTGTCTTGCTCATGGGCGAAGCCAGCTCAGCCGAGGCCTTTCGAATTCTGTGAAAACGGCGCCAAGGCGACGATGTGGGACCAGACCAAGCTGCGCTGCGAACCCGCTTTCTTCGCCGAGCATTCGGTGGCGGAATTGCTCGATTGGCCGGACGACGATCTGGAGAAACAGGGCAGGCTTACGGAGCCCATGCGCTACAATGCCGCCGTCGACCGTTACGAACCGGTTTCCTGGGACGATGCATTCCGCGACATAGCTGCCGAATTGCGACGGCTCGATCCCAAATCGGTGGTATTTTACACGTCCGGCCGCGCCTCGCTCGAGGCCTCGTTCATGTATCAGCTTTTTGCGCGGATCTACGGGTCTTCGAACCTGCCCGATTCGTCCAACATGTGTCATGAATCGACCTCGGTCGGCTTGCCGGAATCGATCGGCTCGCCGGTCGGGACCGTGCAGCTCGAAGACTTTGCGAAATGCGACATGATGTTCTTCTTCGGGCACAACACCGGGGTGACGGCGCCGCGCCTGTTGCATCCGCTGCAAGAGGCACGTCAACGCAACGTGCCCGTCTTCACTTTCAATCCCTTGCCCGAGCGGGGACTGAAGCGCTTCAAGAATCCGCAAAACCCCATCGACATGCTATCGCCCGGACCGGGCACCAAAATGTCCAGCGACTTCTTCCAGGTCCGTTCGGGCGGCGACATCGCCACGATAACGGGTATCGCCAAAGCGTTGCTGGCGCTCGACGATGCCGCCCGCGAAAGCGGCAGGACGCGTGCCCTCGATACGGCTTTCATCGCCGAGCACACGCATGGCTTCGCCGAGTTCGAAGCCTTCCTGCGCAACACCCAGTGGAGCGATATCGTCGCCCGATCGGGCATTGCGCAGGCCGATCTGGAGCATGTCGCCGAGGTCTACAGCCATGCCAACGCGGTGATCGGCAATTACGGCATGGGCCTGACCCAGCATCGGCACGGCACCGAGAACGTCCAGATGCTGTGCAACCTTTTGATGATGCGCGGCAATATCGGAAAACCCGGCGCCGGTATTTCGCCGCTGCGCGGCCATTCCAATGTCCAGGGACAGCGCACCGTCGGCATATCGGAAAAACCCGAGCTCGTCCCGCTCGACAAGTTCGCCGAATTCTACGCCTTTGAACCGAAGCGTGAGAAAGGTCTCGATACGGTCGAGACCTGCGAAGGCGTCATGGACGGATCGGTCAAGGGCTTCGTCGGGCTCGGCGGCAATTTCGTGCGGGCCGTGCCGGAAACCGGCCTGGTCGAGAAAGCCTGGCGTGGGCTCGACCTGCATGTCGAGATCGCGACCAAGCTCAACCGCAGCCACCTCATCGCCGGCCGGACAACCTATCTGCTGCCTTGCCTGTCACGGCTGGAAAGAGATCATCAGGCGAGTGGCGATCAAAGGGTGTCGATAGAGGATTCCACTGCCTGTATCCATGGTTCGTTCGGATCGCGACCTCCGGCTTCGCCGCATCTGCTTTCCGAGCCCAGGATCGTCGCCGAACTTGCCAAGGCGACGGTGCCGGGCAGGAGTTCGATCCCTTGGGATGAATGGGTTGGCGACTACTCCCGCATCCGTGACGAGATCGAGCGCTGCTACCCCCAGCATTTCCGCGACTTCAACAAGCGCTTCCTGACGCCCGGCGGCTTCCATCGCGACATCAAGGCGAGCAAGCGGGTGTGGGAGACGCCGAACAAGAAGGCCAATTTCAAGCTGCCAACTGGCCTTGAAACCGATCCTGACATCGATGTCGTCGGCCGCGATGTGCTGACACTGATCACGGTCCGCCGCTCCAACGATCAGTTCAACACGACCGTCTACGGCTACAACGACCGGCTGCGCGGCATCAGCGGCACACGCATGGTGCTGTTGATGAACGAGAAGGATATCCAGCGCCTCGGCTTGAGCGCGGGACAGGAGGTCGATCTCGAAGCCAATGCGCAGGATGGCGTGGAGCGCCGCGTGCGCGGGCTGCGCATCACGCCTTTCTCAGTGCCGGAGGGAAATTGCGCCGGTTATTATCCCGAGCTCAACCCGCTGATTCCTCTCTGGCACAGAGCCGAGAAGGCTCATGTCCCGGCCGCCAAATCGGTACCGGTGCGGATTGTTGCCTAGGCGTTCGTTGTTCGCGGCAGGCACGCACTATGCGGATGTGGCTTGGTTCAAATCATGACCTCAGCCGGCTCGCGCGAGTTCGTCCACGGCATTCAGGATCGCACTCTGGCTCGCCGGCTTCTGCACGATCCTGCAAGCGCGGAACCCGGCCGGAATCTCGCGTTCGCCATACCCGGAGAGGAAAGCGAACGGCACGCCTCGCCCCCGCAATGCCTCCGCGACCGGATAACTGGTTTCATCGTTCAACTGGATATCCAATAGCGCCGCGTCGATCCCGCCTTCGCCAACGAGCCGGAGGGCCGCCGTCACCGACGAAACCGGCCCAACCACCTGATGGCCGGCCTTGCGCAGGTAAGCCGCCGCGTCGTCGGCGATCAGCCATTCATCCTCGACGATCAGCACACGCACCTTTCCGGTCACGACGAGCCCTCGCGGGTCAGAGGGAATGCAATTTCCACCTCCAAACCATTTGAGCGGAAACTTGTTTCAACTTTTCCGCCCAGCCTGTAACCGATTTCTCCACGCAGAAGGGTAAGGCCGAAGCCGCTGTCGGTTGGCTCCTTGATGCGGGGGCCGCCCTTCTCGCGCCAGACGAGCTTGAAGGTGCCATCCGCCACCGACCATTTGACAACTATCCGCCCGGCAGGTTTCGACAGTGCGCCATATTTGGCGGCATTCGTCGCCAGCTCATGAATTGCCATGCCGAAGGAGAGCCCTTGCACAGGCTTGAGGCTTACCCGCTTGCCATCGAGCTCGAACCGTTCGGCCCCAAAGGGATCGAGTTCATGGCGCAGCAGTTCCTCGACGGAGGCTTCCGTCCAGCTTTCTCGCGAGAGCAGACTGTAGGCTCGTGACATCGCCTGCAGCCGGCCGATCAAGGCTTCGGCGAACTCGTCTTTCGAGGCCGAGTTTTCACGCGTCCGGTTGGTGATGCTGGCGACGACCGCCAGCATGTTCTTGACACGATGGTTCAGCTCCGAGATGAGCACCTGCTGACGCTCTTCAGCCTGCGCCAGCGTCGTCACGTCGATCAGGGTCACGACCACGCCCTGGATGCTGCCGCCTTTGTCCCGGTAAGGGTTGATGCGAACCAAGTAGAACCGGCCCTTGTCGTCGCGCGCAAGGTGATGGTTCAGGGTCTCTCCCGTCTCGAACACCGCCTGGATGTGCCGCTTCAACTCGGGGTAGTCGAGCTGGCTCGAAAGATCGGTCAGCGGTCGGCCGACATCGGACGGACGCAAGTTGAAGAACGACGACGCGGCGGGAGTGAAGGTCCGCACCACAAGATTGCGGTCGAGGAAGATGGTGGCGATTTCCGTGCTTTCGAACAGGTTTCTGAGATCGCTGTTGGCGCGGTCGAGTTCCTCTATCTTGCCAGTCAGCTCTGCGTTGATGGTGTTGAGCTCTTCGTTGAGCGACTGCATCTCCTCCTTCGAGGCCTCAAGCTCCTCATTGGTCGACTGCGCCTCTTCATTGACGGAGACGAGTTCCTCGTTCGAAGACTTTACTTCCTCCAGCGCGGTCTCGTATTCCTCGATGGTCGACTGCAGCCGCTCGCGCGTGTCGCGCAACTCCCGTTCGAGATCGGTCGTATCTTCGGCGCCGCGGCTTTCGCGTGCCGGATCGGAGCGGATCTGGGCCTGTCCCACCGGATTGAACAGGACGAGGTAGAGGGGCTCGCCATTGCCGCGTTCCGTGTACGGCTCGACCATCAGTGTAATGAACTGAAGCTGTCCGTCGTCTTCTTCGACCGCTATGTTCTCCCGAACGACCGTGCGGCGCGTCGTGGCTGCCTCCCGCAACGCGGCGCGCAGCTCAAGTCTCAGCCCGCGGCGGGCCAGTGTCAGCAACTGCCGGCTCGGGGCGCCTTGCGGTGCTTCCAGATATTTGCCCGTCCTCGCCGAATAGTAGACGATGTCGCCATCGCCATTGACCAGAACGTGAGGCGGGGCGAACCGCTCCAGCACCTGAGCCTCGATCGCCTGGCGTAGTGAATGGCTGGCGGTATCCTTCGTCGAGCCGCCGCGTCCGACCGGAAGGGCACCCGTGGGGCCATTGCCGATCAGAACCAGCGGCCGCGGCGTGGAATGTTCCCGCGCCTGGAAAATCCGATGCTTCTTGTCGACCGTGGCAAAAAGGTCGCCGTGCTGACCGACGCTTTCCGAGGTGCCGAGGAACAGATAGCCGCCCGGCCTCAGCGCGTAATGGAAGATTGGAATCACCCGGTTCTGGATCTGCGGGCCGAAATAGATCAGCAGGTTGCGGCAGGAAATCATATCCATGCGCGAGAAGGGAGGATCGCGGATAATGCTGTGCGGCGAAAAGATGCACAGTTCGCGCACCTCGTTGCCAAGCACGTAGCTCGCGCCGTCGCTGTTGAAAAAGCGTTGCCTACGCTGTGGCGAAAGCCCGTGCAGCAGCGCTTCGGGATAACGCGCCGCACGCGCCACCGCGAGCGCCGGCTCGTCGATGTCGGTCGCGAATATCTGGACGCGCGGCGGCGCGGAAAGCTTCTCCATACGTTCGCGCATCAGCATGCCGATCGAGAACACTTCCTCGCCGGTGGCGCAGCCGGGTACCCAGACACGCACCGCATCGGAGGCGTTCTTGCCTTCGAAAATCTGCGGTAGGATCTTGTCCTCCAGCAATTTGAACGCTTCGGCGTCGCGGAAAAAGCTGGTGACGTTGATGAGCAGGTCGCGAAACAGCTTCGCCACCTCGTCGGGATCCCTCTTCAGCCGTTCTATGTAGGTGGTGATCGACTGCAGCTGCGTGATCTGCATGCGCCGCTTTACGCGACGCAGGAACGTCTTGGTCTTGTAGCCGGAAAAGTCGTGACCGGAATGGCTGCGCAAAATGGCGTAGATTTCATCGCGGGCCCGATCCATCCCGGCCTTGTGTTCGTCGTCCGCCTCGGTCAGTCCGTGCAGCACATCGAAGCCGCGGGCAAACGCCTGAAGCTTTGCACCGATCTGCTCGGCGGGCGCCGCTATGTCGATCAGGCCGCTCGAAATCGCGCTCTGCGGCATGTCCGGATTGCGTGGGGCGGAACCGTTGGACGCCTGGGCAATGGTCAGCCCGCCATGCTCCTTGATTGCCCTGGCGCCGAGCGTGCCGTCCGAATCACCACCCGACAAGATAATGCCGACGGCATACTCGCCCTGGTCCTCGGCCAATGCGCTGAAGAAGATGTCGATCGGCTTGCGCTCGCGGTTGAGCGTGTTCGGCCTGCGCAGCGAAAGCGCGCCCTTGCGGATGGTGAGGACGACGTTTTGCGGCATCACATAGACCTGGTCGGGTTGGACCGCTGCGCCCTCCTCGGCCACGACGACCGGCATTTCGGTATAACGTCGGATGACCTCGTGCAGCAGGCTTTCCCGCTCCGGGCTGAGATGGGTGACGACGACGAACGCCATGCCGGTGCCGCCGGTCAGTCCTTTGAACAGGCCCTCCATCGCGGGAATGCCGCCGGCCGATGCGCCGACACCGACAATGGGAAATCTTCCATTCTGGGATGCCACGCCACGCCCCTGACAACCGCCGCGAACACAAAGCCGCCAAATCGGGCCTTAGACTAAGACCGCGCCGAGCCTCCGGCCAGCGAATAGTCTACCAACGGAACAAAGCACCGTCGGTGGGCATTAACATTTGACTTTGGAGGCGGTTCCAATGGCAAAACGACCACCTGAAATAAAGCCGGCCAAGCGCATCCTGTTGCCCTCGCCGGACCTGACCAAGTTCCCGGTGTCTGAGAACATTCCGCCTCGCCTGCTCGCGCTCGCGGAACGGTTGCAAGAGGTTCTGGCCCGTCACTTTGAACAAGTCTGCGCCGACAGCCGTAAAACCCGCAGGAAGAAGGATCAATGAGGTGCGCGACCTGCAAGGCTTGCATATCCTGATCGTCGAGGACGAATGGATGCTGGCGGGCGATCTTGCACGTTATTTCAGCAAGATGGGCGCCGTCGTACTTGGCCCCGTGGCGACGGTCGAACAGGCGTCGAAACACACGGAGGAGGCGGAAGCTGCGATCCTGGACGTCAATCTCAACGGAAGACGGGTATTCCCGATAGCGGACGAACTGATGCGCCGTGGCGTGCCGTTCGTGTTTTTCAGCGGCGATGAAGACATCGTTATTCCTGAGCGCCTTCGATATGCCAGCAGCCTCAGAAAGTCCTCGGACGGCCAGGCTGTTTTCGACGCTCTTTTTCCGGCCGAGACGTCGGCATCGAAAGGAGGCCGAGCGTCCGAGCCCTCAGACGACGTATTTTCGCTTCTGCCTAAGCTCCGGCTCGCGGCACGTCTGCTGCTGGGAGACATGGATGCTTCCGACCGGCTGGTCGAGCGAACGCTCGAGCAGGCCATCGGCGAAATCGACAACAGACGATCTGGTTCCTCGACAGAGGATTGGCTCAACGGCATCATGCGAAACATCGTCAAGGCACGTGGAGCAAACCTGCTGCACTAACCACGGCCGCCGCCGGCAACTAGACGATGTTAGCTTTTCCGGCTGCGCTCGACGAATTTGTTGAAGCGGCTGGTCTTTCCGCCGCTGGTCTCATCCTGGTAGAGGAAGGCCAGTTCGTTCTCATCGAAGATCCTGAAGAACTCGTCCCATTCAACGGGCTCAAACGTCTCTTCAGGCTCGCCGAAGTCGATGCGCAATATGCCGCCCTCGCCCTTGGTGCGCACCACCGCCGGCCGCCCGTCGCGGTCCTCGGCCCAGCGGCGGATTTCGTCGTGATCGGTGGTCGTCTTCGATTCAGACATCGCAATCTCCCTTCGATTCCACCGCGAGATCCCCCGCGTTGCACAACCAGCAGATGCATCGCTGCCCGGCATGTGCGCGCGGTTGGTCGAACATGGCTCCTAACACCAAGCAGCCTTCGATGTTCCCACGCCTGGTTGAAACCTACCCCGGCGAGCCTCCTGAACTTTGTTGAAGCAAGGGAACAAACCTTTCGCCCGGAAGTTTGGGGCGGCAAAGCCATTCGTATGAGGAGCTGTCGTGAAACGTATACTGGTCACGGGAGGCTGCGGTTTCATCGGCCGCCACGTCGCCCAGGAACTCGTTGAACATGGCTATGGGGTTTCAATTCTCGATGCGCTGCTGGATCAGGTGCATGGCGGCGAGGCAATCAGCCTGCCGCCAGGTGCCAAGCTGATCAAAGGCGACGTTCGCGATCGCGACGCCATCGCCGAAGCCGTCGAAGATGTCGACTCGATCATTCACCTGGCGGCTGAAGTGGGCGTCGGCCAGTCCATGTACGAGATCGCCCGTTATGTCGGCGCTAACGACCTCGGCACTGCCACGTTGCTGGAGGCGCTGATCAAACGCCCGATCGAACGGATCGTCGTTGCGTCATCGATGAGTGTCTATGGCGAGGGTCTCTATGCCACGCCGGACGGCCGGCGCATCGACAATGCAAAACGGCAGCCGGACGACATCCGCAGCGGCCAATGGAATCCCCTGTCGCCGGAAGGTGAAGTCCTGTCGCCGTTGCCCACCGACGAGCAAAAACCGGTCGACCTCGCCTCGATCTACGCGCTGACAAAATATGCCCAGGAACGTGCCGTGCTGATCTTCGGCGAAGCCTATGGCGTCGACGCGGTGGCGCTGCGCCTGTTCAATGTCTTCGGCGCAGGACAAGCGCTCTCGAACCCATATACCGGCGTGTTGGCGAACTTCGCCTCCCGCATCGCCAATGGCCAGCGGCCGCTGATTTTCGAAGACGGCGAACAGCAGCGCGATTTCGTTCATGTACGCGATGTTGCCCTCGCCTTCCGGCTGGCGCTGGAACAGCCCAAGGCGTGCGGCCACGTCATCAACATCGGCAGCGGGCGCGCCTACGCGGTCAGCGAGGTCGCCCGGCTGCTTGCCGAGGCGATGGGCGTGCCCGGCCGCCAGCCGGAAATCCTCGGCAAGGCACGCTCCGGTGATATCCGCAACTGCTTTGCCGATATCTCGAAGGCGCGCGAACTGCTCGGCTTCCAGCCGCAGTACCGGCTGGAGCATTCGCTCGGCGATTTCGTCGCATGGGTGCGTAACACGGTCGCCATCGATCGCAGCGCCGAGATGAAGCGGGAACTCGAAGTGCGAGGGCTGGTGTCATGAGACCGGATTCACGCAATTTTCGCGAAGCGCCCATCGCCATTATCGGCGGCAGCGGCTTTATCGGCTCGAACCTCGCCGACAGCCTGTTGTCGGACGGCGAGCCGGTGCTGGTCATCGACAATCTGAGCCGTCCCGGCGTCGAGCAGAACCTCGAATGGCTGACGCAAAAGCACGGCAACCGCCTCGCCGTCGAAATCGCCGATATCCGTGACGCAAAGGCGCTCACGCCGCTGGTCGCAGGTTCGAAGGCAGTTTTCCACCTTGCCGCGCAGACCGCCGTCACCACGAGCCTGGTTCGGCCGGACGAGGATTTCGACATCAACCTGCGCGGCACGTTCAACGTCCTGGAAGCCGCTCGCTGCAGCGGCAAGCGCATCCCCGTCGTTTTCGCCAGCACCAACAAGGTCTATGGCCGCCTCGCCGACCTCGCCATGCGCGAAGAGGACGGCAACTACGCGCCTTGCGATGCGGGCATCCGTGTGCACGGCGTCGACGAGACGCGCGGCCTCGATTTCTGCACGCCCTATGGCTGCTCCAAGGGCGCGGCGGACCAGTATGTCCTCGACTACGCCAAGTCATACGATCTGCCGACCGCGGTGCTGCGCATGAGCTGCATTTATGGACCGCGCCAATTCGGGACGGAGGATCAGGGCTGGGTCGCCCATTTCCTGCTTAGCGCGTTCTCCGACCGGCCGATCACCATCTATGGCGATGGCAAGCAGGTGCGCGACATCCTGCATGTTGCCGACGCGGTCGCGGCTTATCGCGCTGTGCTGGACCGGATCGAGGCGGTCAAGGGCCAGGCATTCAATCTCGGCGGCGGACCGGAAAACGCTGTCAGCCTGCGCATGCTGCTGAAGGAGATCCGCGACATAACGAAACGGGACGTTCCGATTCGTTATGACCGCGAACGCACCGGTGACCAACCGTTCTTCGTCGCCGACACGCGCGCGATCGAGGCGGCGCTGGGGTGGAAAGCGCATGTCTCGTGGCAAAACGGCATCCGCGACCTCGCCGACTGGCTGCAGCGTCATCGCCTCGACCCGCATCCCGAACCGGCGAGGTACGTGGCATGAAGGTCGCCCTGGTCAATCCGTCCTGGACCTACCAGGACAGCATCTATTTCGGCTGCCGCCAGCCGCATCTGCCGCTCGAACTCGGCTATTCGAAAGCGCTGCTCGAAGCTGCCGGCCACGAGGTGCTGATGCTGGACGGGCAGATCCAGAAGCTCGACAACGCCGCGCTCGCCGATCGCGCCGCCGCATTCGAGCCTGACATAACCGTCGTCAGCACCGCGCCGACCTACCTGTTCTGGCGCTGCGCACCGCCCGAGTTGCGCGTGCCGGCCGATTTCCTCAATCATCTTGCCGGGCGCGGCGGTCGCACCGTCGCCGTCGGGCCGCATGGCTCGGCGACGCCGACGCCGACTTTGCGCAAGCTTGGCGTCAACATTGTCGTGCGCGGCGAATGCGAGGAAGTGGTCGCGGAACTTGCCCGGCGCGACGACTGGACCGCGGTGCCGTCCACCGCCCATTTCGAGGATGGAGAACTGGTCTCGAACGGCGGCGTGCATGCGAGCTCGTTCATCGATCACCCGCCGCTCGAATGGCCATCGGACTGGATTGCCGCGCATTCGCACCACCATCACCGCTTCGACGACAACCAGGTCGGTTTTGGCGCGGAGGTCGAGGCGTCGCGCGGCTGCCCGTATAATTGCAGTTTCTGCGCCAAGATCGATTTCCGCGATGCCTATCGCCGCCGGAACCACGAAGCAGTGATCGCCGAGATCGACCGGCTGATCGCACAGGGTGTCGGCTACATCTACTTCATCGACGAGATCTTCCTGCCGCAAAAGGCATTGCTGGAGGCGCTGGTCGATCGCGATGTGAAGTTCGGCGTGCAGACCCGTATCGACCTCTGGAAGCCGGAATTGCTGAAGCTGCTCGGTGCCGCCGGCTGCGTCTCGATCGAGGCGGGCCTCGAAAGCCTGACTGTGGAAGGCCGCGCCATGCTGGCAAAACGCTGCCGGCTGGGCACCGAGGAGCTGGCCGCGCTGCTGGTCGACGCAAGGCGCCACGTGCCGTTCGTGCAGGCCAATCTGATCGGCGTGGTCGAGGACGATCCCGCGCTCGTCGATTATTGGCGAAAGCACCTGATCGACAACGGCGTTTGGGCCAACGAACCGGTGCCGCTCTATCCTTATCCGAGTTCGCCGAGTTACCGCGAACTTTGGGGCGAGCCCGACGACCTCGCCTGGGAGCGCGCGCATGAACATTACCTCGCATCCTTCCGAACGTTCAGCGACATCCAGGAGAAGCGGCCGCGTCCGCTGGCCGAATTGGAGGCCACATGTTGCGGACACTGAGCCCGCCGCGTCGCATACTGATGACCGTCGATGCCGTCGGTGGCGTCTGGCGCTATACGCTCGATCTGGCCGGGCAACTGGTCGCCGGCGGCGACAGCGTCGTGCTTGCCGGGCTTGGTCCGGAACCGTCCAGGCAGCAGGCCGAGGAGGCCCAGTCTTTCGCGGCGCTGACATGGCTCAACACGCCGCCGGACTGGATGACCCGCAGCGAGCACGTTCTCGACACATTGCAGCAGGAGCTGCGCCCACTCATACGTGACTACGCTGTCGACGTCGTCCATCTCAATGCGCCGACGCAGGCGGCGGCGCTCGACGTGCCCTGCCCCATCGTTGCGGTATCGCATTCCTGCGTCGTGACATGGTTCCACGCCGTCAAGGGACAGGCGGCGGACGGCGAGTGGGCCTGGCAAAAGGACCGTAACCGGCGCGGTTTCGACAAAGCAGGCATGGTCGTTGCACCGAGCCGCAGCCATGCCGACATGCTCGAAATCTGCTACGGGCCGATCGCGCGGCTGAGCGTCGTCGGCAACGGCGCACGGCCGGGCGCGAAGGGCGAAAGGCGGGAATCGGTGGTTTTCGCCGCCGCGCGCTGGTGGGATGAAGGAAAGAACGCGGCGGTGCTTGACCAGGCCGCCTCCCTAACGCAATGGCCGGTCTTCGTCGCCGGTTCGCTGCAAGGGCCGGACGGCCAGCATGTTGGCTTCAGCCACGCCGTTCCCGTCGGGCCGGTACCACACGAGGAAGTGCGCTCACTGATGGCGCGGGCCGGCATTTTCGTATCGCCGTCGCTCTACGAACCGTTCGGCCTGGCCACGCTGGAAGCCGCAATGTCGGCGACGCCTTTGGTGCTTGCCGATATCTCGACCTACCGCGAATTGTGGGACGGGGCGGCCATGTTCTACGACGCGCGCGATCCGGGCGATCTCGCCAGATGCATCAATGGTCTTTGCAGCGACACGCAGCGCCGGCGAGAACTCGGTGAGGCAGCCGCCCGCCGAAGCCGCAGATTTTCATTGGCAAGACAGGCGACCGCCATGCGCGGCGTCTACGACAAGGCGGCCCTGGCCACCATGGCGGATAGTTGATTATGCGGTTTTTATTCTACACCCATTCGATCGTTTCCGACTGGAACCACGGCAACGCACATTTCCTGCGCGGCATCATGCGCGAGCTGGTCGCGCGTGGGCACCAGGCGATTGCGCTGGAGCCCGCCGACGGCTGGAGCCGGTCGAACCTGCTGGCCGAGAAAGGGTCCTTCGCGATCGAGCGATTCCGGAAAGATTTTCCGGAGTTGATGACGGTCACCTATGACGCCGCCTTCGACCACGAAGCCTGGATCTCCGATGCCGATGTGGTGATCGTGCACGAGTGGACCGCGCCGGACCTTGTCGCGCGGCTGGGCAGGGCGAAAGCAATTGGCGGCCGTTTCACGCTGCTGTTTCACGACACGCACCATCGCGCCATCTCGGCCACGCAAGCGATTTCCGCCTTGCAGCTTGAACATTACGATGGCGTGCTCGCCTTCGGCGAAGCGCTGCGGGAAAGCTATCTTCGCGCCGGATGGGGCAAGCGGGTCTTCACCTGGCACGAGGCAGCCGATGACCACCTGTTCCAGCCGCATCCTGAAATCGAGCGTAGCGCCGACCTGATCTGGATCGGCAATTGGGGCGACGACGAGCGCAGCACCGAAATCAGGGAGTTCCTGGTCGACCCGGTGCATGAACTTGGCCTGAGCGGCACTGTCCACGGCGTCCGCTATCCACGCGAGGCGCTCGCCGACCTCGCCACCGCCGGCCTGCGCTACGAAGGCTGGATCGCCAATGCCGACGTGCCGAAGGCATTCGCGGCGAACCGCATCACGGTTCACATCCCGCGGCGTCCATATCGCGAAAGCCTGCCCGGCATCCCGACCATCCGCATGTTCGAGGCGCTCGCCTGCGGCATCCCACTCGTTTCGGCGCCGTGGTCCGATGTCGAACGTCTGTTCAGGCCGGGCACCGATTTCCTGTTTGCAAACACCGGCTTCGAGATGCGGCATCATCTTCGCGCCGTGCTGCGTGACGCGGATCTCGCCGCTTCTCTGGCGACATCGGGCCTCGAGACTATTCGCTCACGGCACACGTGCCGGCATCGGGCGGATGAATTGTTCGGCGTGCTCGCCGAATGCGGGCACCGCCAAGCCGCCGATACGATCCTTGCAAAGGAGGCCGCCGAATGAAGATCGCATTTTACGGGTCGAGCCTGCTGTCGTCCTATTGGAATGGCGCGGCGACTTATTACCGCGGACTGCTCAAGGCTCTGGCCAGGCTCGGCTACGACATCATCTTCTATGAGCCGGACGTCTACGATCGCCAGAAGAACCGCGACATCGAGGCGCCGGACTGGTGTGCCGTCGTCGTCTACGAGGCCACCCCGAATGCGCTCATGCAGGTGGCGGCGCGGGCGGCCGACGCGGACATCGTCGTCAAGGCGAGTGGCGTCGGTTTCGCCGACGACGCGCTGCTGCGGGCGGTGCTCGATCACGCCCGTGCCGATGCGCTGACCGTGTTCTGGGATGTCGATGCGCCGGCGACACTTGGCCAGTTACGCGACGAGCCCGACCACCCGCTGCATCGCGCGCTGCAGGAAATCGACCTGGTGCTGACCTATGGCGGCGGCGATCCCGTGGTCTGGGCCTATCGGGCCATGGGGGCCGCCGAATGTGTGCCGATCTACAATGCGCTCGATCCGGAAACGCATCATCCTGTCGGCAAGGATATGCGCTTTGCCTGCGATCTCGCCTTTCTCGGTAACCGGCTGCCGGACCGCGAGGCGCGCGTCGAGGCCTTCTTCCTCGACCCGGCCAGCCGCCTGGCCGATCAGCGCTTCCTGCTCGGCGGATCGGGCTGGGGCGACAAGCAGATGCCCGCCAATGTCCGGTGGCTCGGCCATGTCGGCACGCGTGACCACAATGCACTGAACGTCACGGCCAAGGCGGTGCTGAACATCAGCCGCGACAGCATGGCGGCCAACGGTTTTTCGCCTGCGACGCGGGTTTTCGAGGCCGCGGGCGCCGGCGCATGCCTCATCACCGACGCCTGGCTCGGTGTGGACCTGTTCCTGAAACCTGGCGAGGAAATCCTGGTCGCGCGCGACGGCAGGGATGTCGCCGAGATGATGCAAAGCCTTACCGCCGAACGAGCCAAGGCGATCGGGGCATCTGCGCTTCGGCGGGTGCTTGGCGAACATACCTATACGACACGGGCCGTTTTGGCCGATGCCATTTTCAGGCGCCATTTCGAGCGCCCGACCGTGGAGGCCGCCGAATGACGAAGCCACTCGACATCGTCTTTCTTGGCCTGTCGCTCTCCTCATCGTGGGGAAACGGCCACGCCACGACTTTTCGGGGGCTGCTTAGAGGTCTCCACGAGCTCGGCCACCGCGTCACCTTTCTCGAACGCGACGTGCCGTGGTACGCAAGTCACCGGGATCTGCGCGATCCCGATTTCTGCGCCTTGCGCTACTATGAAACGACCGATGATCTTCGCCGCAATTTTGCGCGCTGCCTGCGCGAGGCCGATATCGTGGTCGTCGGCTCCTTCGTTCCGGAAGGCCCTGAAATCATCGACATCGTGGCGTCCCTGTGCACGGGTCAGTTCTGCTTCTATGATATCGACACGCCGGTTACGCTGGCGAAACTTTCAACCGATGATTGCGAGTACATTGCCAGGCGGCAGGTCCCGTATTTCGACGTCTATTTCTCGTTCACCGGCGGACCGACGCTTGCCCGTCTGACGGCGGAATTCGGCGCGAGGCGGGCCGAGCCGCTCTACTGTTCCGTCGACCCGGAACGGCATCACGGAACCGGTGATCCAATCCGCTGGGATCTCGGCTATCTCGGCACCTACAGCCCCGACCGCCAGGCGACGCTGGAGGCGCTGCTGTTCGAACCGGCGCGTCGCATGCCGGAGCGCCGCTTCGTCGTGGCCGGCTCGCAATATCCGCGCGAAATTGCCTGGCCGGACAATGTCGATCGCATCGAACACCTGCCACCGGCAGATCACGCAGTCTTCTATAGCCGCCAACGCTACACGTTGAACGTCACGCGCAGTTCCATGATCGCGGCCGGATGGTCGCCCAGCGTGCGCCTCTTCGAGGCAGCCGCCTGCGGCACCGCGATCATCAGCGACTGCTGGACCGGATTGGACAGCCTGTTTCCGGAGCGGACAATCCACACGGCGCGCAGGACCGAGGACGTGATCGGCATCCTGTCTGGGGAATCCGACGGTGCCCGGCTTGCCATGGCCAGGCACGCGCGCGCGCTCGTCCTGGCAGCCCACACAAGCACCGCGAGAGCCCGCGAATTCGTTTCGCTGCTGGCGCGGGCCAAATCGCCACGTTCTGCTCTCGATCTGGATGTCGAGAGTGCAGCATGACCCGCAGACGGGAGAAAATAGAGATGCAGCTATCAAGGAAGGCGGAACGGACCAGGACCGTGCTTGTCGCCGGCGGCGCAGGCTTCCTCGGTTCGCATCTTTGCGAGACATTGCTCCAGGCCGGCTGGCGCGTGATCTGCGTCGACAATTTCCTTACCGGCCGCATGGAGAACATTGCATCGATCGCCGATCGTCCGGATTTTCGGCTGATCAAGCAAGACATTTGCCGGCCCTTGGAGCTTGGCGAACCTGTGGACCGCATTTTCAACATGGCGTGCGCGGCCTCGCCACCACGCTATCAGGCCGACCCGGTCCACACGACGCGGACTTGCGTCATCGGGACGCTCAATCTGCTGGAGCTCGCCGCCCGCAACGGCGCCCGTTTCCTGCAGGCGTCCACCAGCGAAGTGTATGGCGATCCAGAACAGCATCCGCAAAAGGAGGACTATGTCGGCCACGTGAACTGCATCGGCCCCCGCGCCTGCTATGACGAAGGCAAGCGCACCGCCGAAACATTGTGCTTCGATTATTTGAGAATGGGAAAAGCCGATATCCGTGTCGCGCGCATCTTCAACACCTATGGTCCCAGGATGGACCCTGCGGACGGACGGATTGTTTCCAATTTGATCGTGCAGGCACTCGAGAGACGGCCGCTGACGATATTCGGCGACGGGCTGCAGACCAGGTCGTTCTGCTACGTTTCCGATCTGGTCGACGGCTTGATCCGGTTGATGGAGGTCAATCCCAGCCCGCGCCAGCCCGTCAATCTGGGCAATCCGGGGGAGTTCACCATCCTGCAATTGGCGGGCCTGGTGAGGCGCATGACCAGAACCGGATCGGCCTTGAAATTCCTGCCGCTGCCGCAAGACGATCCTCGTCGTCGGCAACCCGACATTTCCCGTGCAAAGAAGCTTCTCGGCTGGTCGCCAAAAGTGCCGCTCAGGCAAGGTTTGATGCATACAGTCAGCTATTTTACCGAGCTTGAGACGACGCAGACGGTCGACAGAACACGGCGAATTGCCACCAGCGTGCATTCTGCATCAGGCCGGCTGCAAAATCTGCCGGCCTGACGGCAGTATTTGCCACGTTCCCCTCGGAGATCACGGTCGTTTCGCGCCGATCGTCGGTCACTTTTTCTCGTCGCGGGAACAACCCGTCCAGCTTCCGGTTCGGCCAGGGTACCGGCACGGAGACGATTTGTGCATCCGAAGCGATCCGCCAAAGACATCGAGCAAATGGCCGCAAGAGAGACGGCTGCCTTCCTGCGGCGCGCTTCCATCACCTATCTGGAATGTTGCGTGAGCCTGATGCTGACGCATCTTCAGCGGGAAGAGGTAGCCGCCATCCTCGAAAAGGAAGCGGATATGCTTCGCCGGCTGGACTGATCCTGCTCGAAGGGCCGCAGGTGCCCTTGGGTATCCAGGAACCGAAGCAACATCGCCGTATAACGTCTTGCCGCGGCCGCCAGCCGGATCTGTTCCCGATCATCGCCAGATCGTAAAGCCATGCTCCACAAGCCAAGCTGGAAGGCGAGATAGCAGGGCTCGTAGTAGTGGGCCAGATTGGCATCGACGGGACGGGAGGCTCTCGCTTCCACAGCCTTGCAAAGCGCCGCAGTCGCCGCGTCGGAGAGGCTGTATTCGACGCGGGCGCCGGCAATGTCCCAGGCGATGTCCTGACAGCCGACCAGATCGTGCGACCGGCAATGGTCGAGGGCGTCCGTCTTGATCAGCGTTCCGCCTCGCGAAAGGATGAACTCCCACCGATGAAGCCGCCCGTCGATCTCGACCCGCTGCATATTCTTGGGTGGAGCCTGTGTCGAAAACCAGTTCTGCAGCTCCGCCGCGCGGCTTTCGCCCAGCGCCTCACTTGTATTCCGCACCGCCATGTCGGCAAGCGCCTCCAGCGAGGCGCCCGGCTCAGAGGCGGGCAGATTGGCTGCGCGCCAGGCTAGATAGCGCGCGAGATGTGCGACCACTTTTTCTTTCGAAAGCCTTGCCCGGTCCAGCGTTGTACCGTCGATCCAGCGTTCGACGAGAAAGCCATGGCACAGCCCGGCGACTTCCGGGCCAAAGCCTGCATCGTGCAGCCTCCTGGCGGTCTCGGCCTTGTGCATTCCGATTTCGCCCAGGCCAACGAACTTGACCGACCATTTTTCCCGGCCTGCAGAAGCGAGGAACTTTCGCCGCTCGAAGCCGCGGTGAACGGGTGGCCAATGGTCCTCCGTCCTGTCTCGAAAGCGACGCCACTCTCCGCCGGATATTTCGGTCAGGCTGACCGCTGTGCTGCCGATCGTCAGGGCTACCCAGTCCCGCAGCGTCGGGACAGCGGATCCAGCTGGGAAAGTGCGTTCAAAGTTGGCGGTATGTTTCTTGCAGTGCATCCATGCCTCACGACTGTCCGCCGAAGCCTCGGGACCCGCGCCACCCGAATGGCTGGGGAACAGATGGATGCGCCCGGCCCCGATGCCTAGCCCCTGCAGCCATGCGACGACGGCGTGGAACGAACTGCCGGACAGGCCCGGGCCTTCGTCGACGATGGCAAAGCGGGCCGATGGCTTCGTCATCCAGCCACCGATCAGCTCCGGATCGGCGGCAAGCCGCCTGCGAAACGGGTGGCCGGTCGGACGGACGCTGACGGGTGCTGGCGTGCCGATGGCTGCAGCCACCATCGCTGCAAGCCCCAGGCCGATGCTGCGGATGCCGATTACGCATGTGTTCGCATCGAGACCGGAATGCCGCGCGGCGACGAAATAGCTTTCCGGATAGAGCGCATAGTGAGCATATCCCTCAGCCGTGCCGGTGAGGATTTCGCCATCGCATTCGAGTTCGGCCAACATTCGCGGCACGTCAGCATCGACTGGGCCATCGATCGTGAATCCGGCGTCCCACGATCTACCCACGTGCCGGGCCAAGCCGACCAGGAGATTTGCGCCCGCGATCCGGTATCGGGAATTCCTGTCCGTGCCGTTGGCCTCGAATTCAGCATCGGCAAGACCCTGGACCAGTTCCGAGGCCGTGATGAACAGGCCGACCAAGGCTGCGTGGCGTTCGATCCCACTTGGCATGTCGGCAATGTGCTCGGCCGCTTTGCACGCTGAGCCGCGAACATGTTGCGCGCTCTGCATTCGCTTGTGGTCGCCATAGACGATCATTGTCCCGTCCCGGTTGGCCTCACCCTTCGCTGCACAACTCGGCGGGCGCTACTTTGATCCACTATCGGTTGCACGATTTTTGCAGCCGGCAAGGAACAATCCGGGAGGAAGGCGGTTTGGCACGAAGAACTTACCTTCAACAGCATAGGCAGCGGTTTCGTGGGATCGAAGAAAGTTCGAATCGGTATAGTCGGCGTCGGCAACTGCGCTTCCTCCCTTGTTCAGGGCATCACCTATTACCGCGACGCAAGGAGCAATGAGCCCATACCCGGGCTGATGCACGCCGATCTTGGCGGCTACCATGTCAAGGACATTGAAGTGGTCTGCGCATTCGACGTCGCCAAGGGCAAGGTCGGACGCGATGTGGCAGACGCGATCTACAGCGCGCCGAACAATACTTTCCGCTTTGCCAATGTGGCGCCTACCGGCGCTCGCGTCGAACGCGGACCGACGCTGGACGGCATCGGCAAATATCTGCGCGACGAGATCGAGGAGGCCGACGAGCCGGTCGCCAATGTCGGCAAGATCCTCGCCGACAGCGGCGCCGAAATCCTGGTGTCCTATCTGCCAGTCGGCTCGGAGGAGGCAACGCGCTTTTATGCCGAGTGCGCGCTCAATGCGGGCTGCGCCTTCGTCAACTGCATACCAGTCTTCATCGCCTCGCGGCCGGAGTGGCGCCGCCGCTTCGAGCAACACGGCCTGCCGCTGATCGGCGACGACATCAAGAGCCAGGTCGGTGCGACGATCGTACATCGTCTGCTTGCCAACCTGTTTCGTGAGCGCGGCGTGCGTATCGATCGCACCTACCAGCTCAATTTCGGCGGCAACACCGATTTCCTCAACATGCTGGAGCGCGAGCGGCTGGAATCGAAGAAGATCTCAAAGACGCAATCCGTCACCAGCCAGATCGATGTTCCCTTGGAGCCCGGCAACATTCACGTCGGGCCGAGCGACCACGTGCCGTGGCTGACCGACCGCAAGTGGGCCTATATCCGGGTCGAAGGCACGACCTTCGGCGGTGTGCCGCTGAATGCCGAGCTCAAGCTGGAAGTGTGGGATTCGCCCAACTCGGCCGGGGTCGTGATCGATGCGGTGCGTTGCGCCAAGCTGGCGCTCGACCGCGGCATCGCAGGCGCGCTGACCGGTCCCTGCAGCTATTTCATGAAATCGCCGCCCGAGCAGTTCACCGACGCGGAAGCCCGCCAGCGCACGCTCTCTTTCATCGCCGGTAAGGACGAGCCGATGCTCGATGCCGCGGAATGACGACGACGTTCTTTCTGGTCCGCCACGCCGCGCATGACAATGTCGGCTGTTATCTTGCCGGACGGATGGCGGGCGTTTGCCTCGGCGAAGCCGGCAGGGCACAGGCCTCGCATCTGGCTGACCGTATGGCACGCGAGGCGATAGCGGCAATCTTTTGTAGCCCGCGCGAACGCACGCAGGAGACGGCCAATCCGATTGCACTCGCCTGCAATGCCGGTGAAATCGTGATCCGCGAGGAACTCGATGAGATCGACTTCGGCACCTGGTCGGGAAAGACCTTCGAGGAACTGAACCAGGATGCCGACTGGCGGGTGTGGAACGACCAGCGCCAGCAGGCGAGAACACCGAGCGGCGAGACCATGCTGGACGTGCAGCAACGCGTCGTCTCGCTGATCGAGCAGGTCCGCGGAACATACCAGAACCAGTGCGTTGCACTGGTCAGCCATGCCGACGTCATCAAGGCCGCCGTGTGCAAAGTGCTCGGCCTGTCGCTGGGGAACTGCTTTCGTTTCGATATCGACCCAGCGTCGATCACCACGGTTGTTTGGGGAGACTGGGGGTCGAAGCTGATCAGACTCAACGAAGCTGCCTGACGAGGAATTGCCGGATGCGCATGGTCATTTTCGGTCTTACCGTGACATCGTCGTGGGGCAACGGGCACGCCACGCTGTGGCGCGGATTGATCCGGGCGATGGCCGGGCTGGGCTGGTCCATCACCTTCTTCGAACGCAACACTCCCTATTATGCCGGGACGCGCGACCTCGACCAGCTGGATGGCGGCAGCATTGTCCTTTATCCGGACTGGCAGGACATCCAGAGCGCTGCCGAGCAGGCGGTGAATGAGGCCGATGTCGTCATCGTCACCTCCTATTGCCCCGATGCGGTGAGCGCGTCGCGCTTTGCCCACCAGGCCTGTCGCGGGCTGAAGGTCTTCTATGACCTAGACACGCCGGTGACGCTGGCGCGAATCGAACAAGGTGAGCCTCCGGCCTATTTCGGGCCGGAAGGGCTTCGGGATTTCGACCTCGTGCTGAGCTACACGGGAGGAACCGCGATCGATGCGCTGAAGACGATGCTGGGCGCGCGCCGCGTCATGCCACTCTACGGCCATGTCGATCCAGAGCGACACCGGCCGGCCCCGCCCAAGCCGGAGTTTGCCGGCGACCTTTCCTATCTCGGGACGTATGCGGCAGACCGCCAGACCGGGGTCGAAAGGCTGCTGGTCAGTCCGGCTGCGCGCCTGCCGGATCGCCGTTTCATCATTGGCGGCGCACAATATCCGCAAGAATTCCCGTGGAGCGACAATATTTTCTTCGTCCGTCACCTGCCGCCCGCCGAACACCCCGCCTTCTTTTCATCATCACGGCTGACCCTGAACGTGACCCGCGAGGCGATGGCCGAAAGGGGCTGGTGTCCTTCCGGCCGGCTATTCGAAGCCGCCGCTTGCGGTGCTGCGATGGTGAGCGACACGTGGCCGGGACTGGAGGCCTTCTTCCGGCCCGGCGAAGAGATCGTCGTGGCCAACAGCACCGACGACGTGGTCGCCGCGCTCGACCTGCCCGACGCCGAGCTTGACGCGATCCGCCGCCGAGCGCGCGAGCGGGTGCTGGACGAACACACCTCGGCGCGGCGGGCGAAGGAATTCGACCGCATCCTGTCCGATGCACTGCACGGCTCCACGCATGGCGAGCCGTTGAAGGAGGCAGTTTGATGTTGGGCATCGTGCCCGCAGCCGGACGGGGAAGCCGCATCCAGCCGCTCGGCTTTTCGAAGGAGCTTCTGCCGGTCGGCAGCCGCATCGACGGCAATACCGAGCGGCCTTGCGCGGTCAGCGAATACCTGGTGCGCCGCATGGTGCGCGCGGGGGCTGACAAGATCTGCTTCGTCATCGGCTCGGGTAAGTCGGATATCCTCGAATATTATTCTGCCGGCTATGCCGATGCGGCCGCTCTGTTCGTGGTGCAGCCCTCTCCAGTCGGCCTTTGCGACGCCATCTTCCGCGCCGCACCACTCGTCGCAGCCGACGAGACCGTTCTGGTCGGGTTGCCCGATACGATCTGGTTTCCCGAAGACGGCTTCTTAGCGCTTCCGGACGACGGCCTGTCCTTCCTGCTGTTTCCGGTGGACCAGCCGGAATTCTTCGATGCCGTCGTTGTCGACCAGAACAGCCGGGTGAAGCAAATCCAGGTCAAGCAGCAGAATGCCGCGTCGAACTGGATCTGGGGTGCGTTCAAGATGCCCGGCCACACCCTTCACCGGCTTGCCGCGCTGTGGCGGGAGCGGGACCGGTGCGACGAATATATCGGCACGCTGGTCAATGCCTATCTGGCCGCCGGGGGTGAAGCGCATGGCATCAAGGCTGGCACCGCCTATGTCGACGTCGGCACCTTCAACGGCTATCGCACGGCACTTCGGCTGCTCGAAAGCGCCGCCGGTACCAAGGACGACCAAGCCGCCATGACGCTGCCCGGCCACCAGCACGTCCCTATCCTCGCAGGCGAAGGAGGCTAGCCATGCTGCATTCCGATGCCGAAATCCGCCGCCGCATCGATGCGCTCGGCCCATGGTTCCACAATATGGAGCTGGCCGGCGTGGAAACGGCTCCCGATCATTTCCTCGGCAATTACCCGCTGATCAAATGGCGCAAATTCGCCGACGCCATTCCCGCCGATCTTTCCGGCAAGGCGGTGCTCGACATAGGCTGCAATGCAGGTTTCTACTCTATCGAGATGAAACGCCGCGGCGCCGGTCGCGTGCTCGGCATCGACTTCGACGAGGCATACCTTGCGCAGGCGCGCTTTGCCGCTGAGGTTGCGGACTGCGACATCGAATTCCAGCAGCTCTCGGTCTACGACGTTGGCGCGCTGCGTGAGCGGTTCGACATCGTGCTGTTCATGGGAGTGCTCTACCATTTGCGCCATCCCTTGCTCGCTCTCGATCTGATCCGGGAGCACGTTGCCGACGACCTGATGATTTTCCAGTCGATGCAGCGCGGCAGCACCGACGTGCCGGCACTCGAGCAGAATTATCATTTCTGGACGCACGACCTGTTCGACCGGCCGGAGTTCCCAAAGCTGCATTTCATCGAGCATCGTTATGCCGACGACCCGACCAACTGGTGGATTCCCAATCGCGCCTGCACCGAAGCCATGCTGCGCAGCGCCGGCTTCGAGATCGTGCTGCAACCCGAGCAGGAGGTCTATTTCTGCCGCACCGCCGACGTACCGGCCGGCGGCGGCGCCATCTACCCGTCGAAAGGACAGATAAATGATTGAAGCCGCGATGATCTGGAACGAGCCAAACAACAAATCCCACTGGGATCCAGAGCTCGATCCCGACTGGAGCCGCTTCGCCAACATGGCAATCCTGGCCGCCGACGCGATAGCGTCGGAGAATCCGGCCTTGACCAAGGTCCTTGGCGGCATCTCGCCGATCGACGCCGCCTTCATAACACGGATGCAGGAATTCGGCGTGCTCGATCATGTCGACGCGGTCGCCGTGCACGGCTTTCCGCTCGACTGGAACCTCTGGCAGATCCACGAATGGCCGCAGAAGATTGGCGAAATTTCGGCTGTCACCGATCTTCCGGTATGGGTCAGCGAGGTCGGCGTGTCGACCTTCGGTGCCGAGGAGGTACAGGCCTGGGGCCTGCGCCGGACAGCGGAACTGCTGATCGGCAACGCACCGCGCATCCAATGGTATAGCCTCTACGACCTGCCGCGCGAATGGGAAGCGACGACGCGCCATCGCGAGGCGGAAGGCTCTTCCTACTACCGCCATTTCTACATGGGCCTGCTGCGCCAGGACGGCACGCCAAAGCCCGCGCTCGAGGAATTCCTGCACCACGCGCCGGCAATGGGACTGGTGCAGTGGTTCCATTTCGAAGATCACCGGCTGGATGACGCCGTCGCCTGGATGAAACGGCTCGGCGTCACCAATCTGCGCACCGGGCTTTCCTGGGCCGACAGTTTCAGGCCGAACGCACTTGACTGGTTCGACCGGCAAATGGAGGCGTTGGCCGACTTCGACGTGACGGTCACCTTCTGCTTCACGCCGGAACACCGCGGAATGATGCCGCACCACGCCAGCCCGCCGCTGGTGCCGGCGGAATTCGCCGAATTCTGCGCGGCAATGACGCGCCGCTATGCCGGCAGCATCGCTGCCCCTTCCGCCGGCAGGCAGCGCGCCTCCGCAGCGTGAGGAGCTTCGGCTCGCCAGCCATGACGCTCACCGTCCTCAACGTCGCCTATCCCCTCGCCCCGGTCGGGCCGGATGCGGTCGGCGGCGCCGAGCAGGTGCTGTCGATGCTCGATCAGGCGCTCGTACAGGCCGGACACCGTTCGATCGTGATCGGCTGCCAGGGCTCGCGCGCTGCGGGTGTCCTCATCGAGACGCCGGCCGAACCGGGCGTGCTCGATGAAGCGGCGAAGCGCCGGGCCCAGCGTGCTCATCGCGCAGCAATAGCTACCGCACGCGCACGCTGGCCAATCGACGCGGTTCATTTGCATGGCATCGATTTCGATGCCTATCTGCCGGGCGATGGGCCGACATTGGTGACCTTGCACCTGCCGCTCGACTGGTATCCGGCCGATGCTCTCAGTCCGGCGCGAGAGGATCTGTGGCTGCATGCGGTATCGGCGGCTCAGCAACGAACCGCGCCACCGGGCGCCAGGCTGATCGGGCCGATCCCCAACGGAGTGGACATCGACGCGCTGAGCGAGCCACAGGTCAAGCGTGAGTTTGCGCTCGTGCTCAGCCGAATCTGCCCGGAAAAGGGCATTCATCTGGCGCTTGACGCAGCCAAGAAGGCCAACGTACCGCTGGTCATCGGCGGCAAAGTCTATCCCTACGAAACCCACACAGCGTATTTTCGCGACGAGGTCGAGCCGCGGCTGGACAGTCGGCGCCGCTTCCTCGGTCCGCTCGGCTTTGTCGCCAAGCGGCGCCTGCTCAACACAGCCCGCTGCCTGGTCGTCCCGAGCCTTGCCGCGGAAACCAGTTCTCTCGTCGCCATGGAGGCACTCGCCTGCGGCACCCCCGTGGTGGCCTTCCCGAATGGCGCACTGCCGGATGTGGTCGAGCATGGCAAGACGGGGTATCTCGTCAGAGATGTCGACGAAATGGCGGAAGCCATCGTTGCCGCACCCGGCCTGGACCCTGAGACCTGCCGGGCCGAGGCGCGGCGCCGCTTTTCACTCGACCGCATGGTCTCCTCCTACATGGACGCCTATCGGGCGCTGGCACGGCTCGGCACAGACAGCGGACAGCTCGCGGCGGCGAAGTGAGCGGGACATGCTCCGCAGCGAGATCATCGACGATGCGGCGGGCCTCGAAGCCCTCGCGCCACACTGGTGGGAACTCTGGTCGCGCAGTCCCTCGGCGACGCCGTTCCAGTCTCCCGCATGGCTGGTGCCGTGGTGGCGGACATTCGCTCCTGGTGAGCTTGCGACGGTCGCCGTCTGGAGTGGCGATGACCTGGTCGGCTTGGCGCCACTCTATCTGGAACACCGGGAAGCCGGCGCGCGATTGCTTCCGCTCGGGATTTCGTTGAGCGACTATCTGGACCTCCTTTGTCTTCCCGAGATCGCCGAACCGGTCGGCGCCGTCATCGCCGGCTCGGTTCTTTCCATCGGCTGGTCACAGTGGATCTTGCCGGATCTGCCGGCCGGCGGTGCCGGCCTCGCCATCTGCCATGCCGCGCTCGAAACAAGCCAGGCTGTCAGCCACGCTGCTTGCCCGGTGCTTTCCCTCACGGGCGATGAGACGCTTCTCAGCTGTGTTCCGGCGCGGCGACGGCGCCAATTGCGCCGCGCCCATAGAGCTGCTTCGAGACGTGGCCGGGTCGCCATCGAACCCGTTTTGTCCGATCCGCAGACATTCCTCGATCATTTGATCCGCCTCCACCGCGCGCGCTGGGCCGGAAACGGCGACGGCGTCCTGTCCGATACCCGCGTGGAAGAATTCCACCGTCAGGCGCTGCCGCTGTTGGCTGCTCAGGCACTTGCCCGATGCTGGCTTGTCGCCATCGGTGGCGCGATCGTGGGCGCCTATTACGGGTTTCATCATCGGGGCCGCGCTTACGCTTACCTCGGTGGCTTCGATCTGGCCTATGCGGAGGAAAGTCCCGGCGCGCTGCTCATCGGCCAGGCGATAAGGCAGGCGATCTGCGAAGGCGCGGAAGAGTTCGATTTTCTGCGCGGACAAGAGGCCTACAAATACAGCTGGGGCGCCGTCGACCGGTGGACGATGCGCAAGATCTGGACGCGGAGCAAAGGGCGATGAGCGCGACCCAACCGGGATCTCGGTGGTCGACATCAGCAAGGCGGGTGCTGGAGGAATGCATGGCAGATCGTGCCGGCGTCGAAGCCGTCATCGCCAGGCTGGCTCTCCGTTTCGAGACAGGAATCGAAGCCGCAGAACTGGCGAAGATTGCGCAAGACATGCACTCGGCCGAACCGCGAAAGACGGCAAAACTACAGCGGATTGCCGACCTGCTTCAGCGCAGGCCCGAGATCTTCGCCACGCTGCGCAAAACGGGTGCTGCCGTTCGGCACGAACGCGGTGAGGGAGAGACCGGCGATGCGGTCGTCAAGCGGCTGGCAGCCGGGTTTGACGCGGCGGCGGCGATCTCCCCGGCGGCGAGCGTCCAGCTGTCGTCGCTGGGCAACGAGGAAAAGCTCTCGGCCGCTACTGCTGAGATCGTTGCATGGCTGGAGAGGCGAGGTTTTAGCGGCGCAAATAACGACATCCTGGATATTGGCTGTGGTATCGGTCGCTTCGAACAGGCGCTCTCCGCTCTATCGCACCGGATCGTCGGCATCGACATATCCGCGGCGATGATCTCGATCGCTCGCCGGCGATGCGCCGGGCTCGGCAATGTGGAATTTCGCCCTACCCAAGGTTTCGATCTTGCCGATTTCGGCAATGCGAGCTTCGACCGCGTGCTGGCCGTCGACAGCTTTCCCTATCTGGTGCTGGCCGGCCTCGCCGAACGGCATTTCGTGGAAATCGGGCGCGTGCTGAAGAGGCCGGGCATGGCCGTGCTTTTGAATTATTCATATCGCGGATCGCCGGCGCTGGATCGCGCCGACGTTCATAACTTCGCCAATGCAAATGGCATGCAAATCCTCGTCGACGGCGAAAAGCCGTTCCGGCACTGGGACGGCGATGCCTTCCTGCTTACGATTTCCAGCGGAACATTGTGGCCCAACGCTGGTTCGGATGCCGAACAGGAAAAGCCGCTATTCGACAGTATGAAGGAGGATAAGATGGCGTCCGGCAGCAAGAAGCACATCGGTCGCGGCAGTCATGGCAAAGGCGCTGGCGCTGGCGCAATGACCGATCTTCCCAAGGACAAGATCGGAGAGAACGCTGTTCTGTCCAACAGAGACAAGAAGCAGCACAGCAAGGAGCGTGGGCTCGACGGCAATCGGGTCAAGTCCGAGCAGTACCAGGATCATTCAGCGGATCGACGGCCTGAAGACTGATCGTTGCGGCAGCATGTGGCTTGCAGCCGGTGAGCAATTGAAAACGCAGCGAGAGCCAACCGCTGACGAAGCTGTGCAAGGACCGAAGCCGGTCGCATGGATAGCTTGCAAATTCTTGCAAACTCGCACTGTTGCCACCAGAGTGAGGTGAAGGGACTAACATTTGCCAAGAGAACGCGATGTCTCGCTCAAGGGAAGATTCCGTCAGCACGCGTGCCGATCTGAGGATAGACCGGGAAATCGCTTCCTTGCTTGCGGCCATCGAACAGGAAAGGGTTCCTGACCGGCTGACCAAACTTGCGATTGAATTGCAGAACGCGCTTGTGGAAAGACGATTGCGCGAAACCAGCAATTAGCGTGACATGTATTAGCGGCGCCTCTCGGCTTCGAAGTCCAATTGTCCTTCGGATAGATAGCTGCGCCTTTCCATCAGCGTTTGCGAGGAACTTTCGCCAAGGTATTCCAGCACGCCGGCGCGTGCGCGGTTGAGCCGGCTTTTCACGGTTCCCACCGCGCAACCGCATATTTCGGCAGTCTCCTCATAGCTGACGCCCAGCACGCCTATCAGCATCAGAACCTCGCGCTGGTGCTCGGGAAGGCTCTGGATGGCCTGGTGGACTTCCTTGCCCTGTACGGACCATTCCTGCGTCGCTTCCGAGATCGGCCGCAGCGAAGCGCAGTCGAGCAGGCCAGGCGCTTCCCTCACTGCGGCTCTGACACGCGTGTAGTAGGTGTTGCGCATGATGGTGAAGAGCCATGACTTCATGCGCGTTCCAGCCTCGAACTTGTCGATGTTGGCCAGTCCCTTGGTCAGCGTCTCCTGGACCAGGTCGTCTGCATCATCGGGGGTGCGGCAGAAAGTACGCGCGAAAGCCCTTAAGGCGGGTATGAGGTGGACGATGGAAACTTCTTCGGTTTCGCGGGTCGCGAAGGCGTAGGCTGTGGGTGGCAATGGTCCAGCTCCCGTCCAGAATGAGTTCGTGAGCGCAGACCAGTTAAATGCATTGGGCGAAAGATCGTTCCGGCTGGCGAAAATCACCCGGCTCCAGAAACCGGAGAGGCTTGGCTGGGCACTCCAGCCGGCGGCGATATTTTTGACGGAACAACCACCGGTATCGCGGAGTTCGAATCGAGGTCGTCCGAAAATCCGGGGGACCGCCATTGGCGCGTCGAAACGCGATTCGCAGCGAGCCTTGGCCGCCACCTCAAGGACAGTCCGCCACCTCAAAACAGGAGGAATCCATGACAGGAAACAAGCACGCCAAAGGCAAAACGCCGGCCGATAGCGACCTTGCCAACGATCCCGGCATCGGCAGTTCCAAGGGCACGATCAAGGAGGGCGACCGGCTCGATCAGGGCGACAACACGTTCGAAGGCGATGTCGAGAACGACACCACGCCTCAAGGCGGTATCAATCCCCGGCAAAAGATGCGGACCAACAAGTGACGCCAGCATCGGCCGGCGCACGATCGAACAAATCCGCTGCAACCCGTGCACCAATCCCGCGTTAACGGGCATCGGCCTCGTGTCCGCATCGAGCGTTGATGCGACAGGCACTTTCGCGGAGACACAGATGACAAAAAGCTCGTTTGGCCGCCCCGTTCCAATTCTTGTCGGCCTTGGTTTCCCTCGCCATGTCGAAAATATGTGGCAGGCCTATGACGTCTTAAACGAATGGCCGAGCCGCGGCCCGGCGCACATGGCGGCGTTCAACGCCTGTCGCGCCGGGCTGGCTGACGAGGTCGATGCCGAGACGGTGCGCGCGGCGTTCGAAGCATTCGCCCAAAAAGCGGGCATTCTGGCGCACGATGTCGCCGCCGAAATACCAGCAGGCACCAATCCCACTGAGGTTCGCGATGTCGGCTAAAATGCCCAGCAGGCCATGTGACCCGCTGAGGCTAATTTATATCAAGGGTGGTTAAATCGGGAGGACCGCCATGCTGGAGATAAAGTTCGATGCTCCGGTTTGCATCTACTTCGGCAAGCCGGGCCGATCGCGAATGGTCAGCTCCGTTTTCGAGGCTTCTTACTGCCTCAAAAGCGAGAAATGGCCTGCCCGCAATGCCCCGTTGTCGCTGATGGCGGCAGATGCATTGGATGGCGCCCAGATCGGCCAGATTACGGCAGCGGAAGCCCGCGAAGCATTTATCGACGCGGCTTTGGAAGCGAAGATTCTTGTCGAAGGCGAGCCGCATGACACGCATGCCCCGACAGCCTTCATGCCGGACGGCGGGTGAGCTGGCAGGCTGCTTCCCCGCAGTGCCGTTTATCGCGAATGGCTGGCTTCCTCGGCCTTTTTCTTCCGCTGCTGCCTGAGGACCTCGTCGGTTCCGACCAGCTTCTTCGATCCGCCGGGGATCGCGGTGGAAACAACAGCCGGCGGGTCGCTTGCCGGGAAAGAATCCTCCAGACCCGCCTGCAGCTGGTCTTCTAGCGTCTGCGGCTCCTCCGAGCGGCCAGGGGTCCTTCGGGTGTCTACATTCTCCAGCGGCTGTGTCATGTCCGGTGAAGACCTGACTTCTCGAATCCAGCCATAGAGCTGTTCGATGGCAAATTCCTTCATTGTGTCGAAATCGGCCTTTTCGTCACGCGATGCCTCGATTTGGTCGACCATGGTCTTTTCGAACCGTTCGAGGCTCTCGCTTCCACACGCCCGGCAGAGACGCACCAGTGCCTCGCGCAATATGAGCGGCGCAAAGTGCGCTGTCGCCTCGAGCCTGAGCTGCTGCAAACGCTCCGGGGTGGCGGCTTGGACCTTCGACATGCTCGACCTCTTCGCCTTGTGGAGCATGTCAACGAAAATTGTCGGCGGATGTTCCATGACGCACCGCCGGTGCATCGCTCGATCCTCAGCGGTGTGCGCCACCACCGAGTGCCATGCGGATACCGAGACCGACGACGAAGCAGCCTGCCACGCGCTGCTGCCAGAGCCTTACCTTCGGTCGCCTCATGATCCAGGCCCCGAGCGTGCCGGATGCGAGCGCATATGTGCCCAGCACCAGCACACCGGTCATCTTCTGGGTGCCTCCGAGCAGCAGCAATTGCAGTGTAACCGATCCGCGAGCCGGATCGACGAACTGTGGAAGGAAAGCCACCATGAAGGTTATCGGCCAGGGATTTACCAGATTGGCGATCATCCCTTCGCGCGCAGCCGCGAGCGGCCCGACGGCCGCAGGCTTCTCGACTTCGACCCCGTCCGACGGCAACAATACCAAACGTGATCCAAGCCAAACGAGATAGGCCGCGCCCATCCAGCGAAGCATGGCAAAGGCAAGGGGCGACGCCTGGAGCAGCGACGATATGCCGAGGGCAAGGAGCGGCAACTGGACCATGCCGGCGCCGAGGGTCATGCCCAGAACGGTTAACAGGGCAACCTCCCGGCCCTGCCCGATGCCACGCGCCATCACCAGCAGACTGTCAGGCCCCGGCGGCATCTGCATCAAGATGACCGTCCCGAGAAAGGCCGCCCAAGAGGCGGGATCCATGCCGCTACTTCGCCCAGGTTTGGTAAGATGCCTTCGCGCTATCCTTCAACCGACCGGCATCTCGCATCATCTTGAGCGCTTCATCCCTGGTCAGGCCGCATTTGCGGGCAAAGAAATTGATCTCATAGACCTGCTCGGCCGACAGGCCATGTTTGATATGCACTCTTCGTTTGTGTTTGCGTTCGTTCATACAGGCTTGATCCCGTGAGACTTAGCCTCCCCAACTCACATCGGGCCGGCCGGTTCCCCACAGCTTCGTCACGGCGCAGGCTTTTCAGGCGCCGTCTGGCCGGCCGACCCTGTCCTTGAGTTCGTTCAGGAATGCGAGCAGCGCGTCCTCCGGATCGTCGGCCTCTTCGGTCAGCATATCGATGCCCCAGCGGCCGAGAACAGCCTCCTGGACGATGCTCGGCTGCGACATGAAGATGAAGGATTTCGGACGGCTCTTCTCGTAGCCCGACCGCTGCCAGGTCTGCCAAAGCCTATGCAGCAGCAGACGGATGTTCATGTCGGACATGCTGTAGCCGATGAACAGGATGGTGCGCCCCAGCGCGTCGGCCCGAAATTTCACATCGAGCGGCGAATCGAACGACAGCCGTTCAAAATAATCGGTCTCCGCCAGAACCAGCGATTTGTCGTCGTCGAAATCGCCGTGGAATTTGATGATCTGGGTGACCTCGCCTGTTGTCTTGGGCAAGTCCTTTGCATTGGCCACTTTCACAAAGGGCCGGCCATGGATCTCGAAGGCAACCTCGAGGTTGCGATCATAATTGGTGGTGTAGATGATCGGAAAATCGAGCGACACGATAAGCTTGTGGATCGCCGAGCCCCGCACTTTTTCCCGCGATACGCTCCATTCGCGATCCATCCAGCTGCGCAAAGGGCCGAGGCTCCCCTGCTTCAGCCGGTAATATTCGGCAAGGGCCTGATAGTTGGCCTCCGGTGCGCCGATCATGTCCTCGTCGAGGCCGAGCTCGTTTTGCATGTGCTCGATGAGCTTTTGCCAGGACGGTAAGCCGACGCTCATCGATACTCCGGCGCCAACGAACAAGACCGCTCGCCGCTCTTTCACCGATTGAGCCAGTTGCTCGACTGCAGACAGCATCCGACACAACTGCGAACAGCGCCCTCCGTTCCGGCCGAGCCCGACCACCGCGGGAATAACTCCGATTTGCGGTTGAATGAGAACGCCCGGATCAACTATCCCGAGCGCCGGCCGCCGAGTTTGGCCGACGGAATCCGACATTTATTTCATTCCATTTGGCACTTCTGCGCCTCTCGCGCGTTGGGAGTGTTCAACAAAGACGGCGCAGCTAATGGATCGCCATCGGATTGTCTCAGTAGCATTATGTCTGTTCCTGCTTACAATCGGCGCCGTCCAGCAAAAGGCTTGGGCTCAAGCACCTTGCCCGGCCGACCATGACAAATTGCTGGCCGCCCTCAAGGCCAACGTCAAAGCCAGCGGCGGCCCCGGCAATGGCGGCTTCGATACCAATGAATGGGCGGCAATCGTGGCTCGCGACGGAACTGTCTGCGCCGTCGCCTTCAGCGGGCCTACCGCCGACGCCCAGTGGCCCGGCAGCCGACTGATCGCCGCCGAAAAAGCCAATACGGCCAACGGGCTCAGCCTCGCGCAGATGGCTTTGTCCACCGCGAACCTCTACGCGCCGGTGCAGCCCGGCGGTCCTCTATTCGGCCTCCTGGCCACCAATCCGGTCAATCAGGCGGCAGCCTATGCGGGCGATCCTTCTACGTATGGAAGTTCCAGCGATCCATTGCTGGGAAAGCCCATCGGCGGTGTCGTCGTGTTTGGCGGTGGCCTGGCTCTCTACGACGGCAAGGGGATCGTCGGGGCCCTCGGGATAAGCGGCGATTCCTCTTGTGCCGACCACAATGTCGCCTGGCGGGTGCGGGCCGCACTCGGGCTGGACAAGGTACCGGCCGGCGTCAACCCAAACCGCAAGGACGCTATCATTTTCGACCTCGATCCCGGCGGCAAGAGCGCTTCCGGCTGGGGCCATCCATTGTGTGCCGGAACCGAGGCGGACGTAGCCGCAGAGCTTGGCGCCGGTGTCGGCGGGTCGATACGCTAATGAGGCAAGTGCGACAGGTGGCAGCGAAAACCAGTGTGTCAGCCAAAAGGGGAGAAAGGCCAATGGCTGCGATGCTGGGATGGACGCTGCTGGCAGGCTTCGCGCTAGTTACCACGGCGGTTGCTCAGTCAACGTCAAGCTTTGCGATAAATCCGCCGTCCGCAGCTGCTCCGCCCGACGACGGCCAGTGGGCGATGCCGGCAAAGAACTACGCCTCGACCCGCTACAGCGAACTTGCGGAAATCACCGAGGACAACGTCAAGAACCTGCAGGTGGCCTTCACATTCTCCACTGGCGTCAACAAGGGCCAGGAGGCTGCGCCCCTGGTCGTCGGCAACACGATGTACATCGTGACGCCGTTTCCCAACATCCTCTACGCGCTTGACCTTACCAAGCCCGGCGCGCCGATGAAGTGGAAATTCGAGCCCAATCCCGAGCCTGCGGCGCAGGGCGTTGCCTGTTGCGACGTGGTCAACCGCGGTGCGGTCTTCTTCGACGGGCGCATCTATTTCAACACGCTCGACGGCCATACCATCGCCGTTGATGCAGCCACCGGCAAACCGGTCTGGAACACCCATATCGGCAACATCAATATCGGCGAGACCATCACCATGGCGCCGCTGGTGGTCAAGGGCAAGGTGCTGGTCGGCAATTCCGGCGGCGAAATGGGCGTGCGCGGCTGGATCAAGGCGCTCGACGCCGGCGACGGGCACGTCGTCTGGACGGCCTACAACACCGGCCCGGACGCCGAGGTGCTGATCGGCCCCGATTTCAAGCCGCATTACGACATGGACAAGGGCAAGGATCTCGGCGTGACGTCATGGCCGCCCGATGCGTGGAAGATCGGCGGCGGCAATGTGTGGGGCTGGATCTCCTATGATCCGGATCTGAACCTTATCTTCCACGGCACCGGAAATCCCGGCCCGTGGAATCCGGATCTGAGGCCCGGCGACAACAAATGGACCGCCGGCATCTTTGCCCGCGATCCCGACACCGGCGCAGCCAAATGGTTCTATCAATGGACCCCGCACGACCTCCATGATTACGACGGCATCAACGAGCAGGTGCTGCTCGACATGACTTGGCAGGGCAAGCTCCGCAAGGTCCTGGTCCGACCGGAACGCAACGGCTATGTCTATTTGCTGGACCGCACGACGGGGGAGGTATTGTCGGCGGTGCCGTTCGGGCCTGTCAATTCCAGCAAGGGCGTCGACCTCAAGACCGGCCGGCTGATTGTAAATCCCGACAAAAAAACCGGCACCGGTAAGGTCGTGCGCGACATCTGCCCCACCGCATCCGGGCTAAAGGACTGGCAGCCTTCGGCGTTCTCGCCAAAGACCGGCCTGCTCTACATTCCGCACAATAACATGTGCATGGACGAAGAAGGCGTCGAGGTGAATTACATCGCCGGGACGCCCTATGTCGGCATGAACGTGCGCATGATTCCGGGGCCGGGCGGCAATCGCGGCGCTTTCACCGCCTGGGATGTCGCCGCCGCCAAGCCGGCGTGGAGCCTGAAGGAGAACTTTCCGGTGTGGAGCGGCGCCGTCGCCACCGCCGGCAATGTCGTGTTCTATGGCACGATGGAAGGCTGGTTCAAGGCGGTCAGCGCCAGGACCGGCGCGCTGCTTTGGCAGTTCAAGACGTCGTCCGGCATCATCGGCCAGCCGATCACCTATCGCGGCCCAGACGGGCACCAATATGTCGCGGTCCTTTCGGGCGTCGGCGGCTGGGCTGGGGCGATCGTATCCGGCGATCTCGACCCGCGCGACGCCACCGCCGCGCTGGGCTTCGTCAACGTCATGAAGGATCTGAAGGATGTAACCACGCCGGGAGGTACGCTGTATGTGTTCCGGCTGCCTTGAGACGATCGGCCGAGTTGCGCGGCCACGGAGAACGCGACCGCGGCGGCTTGCCGCCGCGGTCGGTGCACTGGCGCTCTCGCTTGTTGCCCCCCTTGCCGATGCGCGCGAATTGAGAATCTGCGCCGATCCCAACAACATGCCGTTCTCCAATGCCGCCAGGGAGGGCTTTGAAAACAAGATTGCCGAACTCGTCGCCGAGGAGCTTGGTGCGACTGTTTCCTACACATGGTGGGCACAGCGGCGCGGCTTTGTGCGCAACACGCTGAAAGCCGGCCTGTGCGATCTGGTGCCCGGCACACCCGCCAATCTCGAAATGCTGCGCACCACCGCGCCCTACTACCGGTCTTCCTACGTCTTCGTGACACGAAAGGATGCGCCGGAAATCACGTCCTTCAACGATCCTCGCCTGCGCGATCTGCACATCGGCGTCCAGCTGATCGGCGACGACGGCGCCAACTCGCCACCCGTCCAGGCGCTCGGGCGCCGCGGCATCGTCGGCCATCTCATCGGCTTCCCGGTCTATGGCGACTATTCCGCGCCGAACCCGCCAGCGCGCATCATCGAGGCGGTGGCGAATGGCGACATCGATGTTGCCGTCGTCTGGGGACCGTTGGCCGGCTACTTCGCCGCCAGGCAAAAAGCTCCGTTACGAATTACGCCGGTTGCGCCGCGTATCGACGGTCCGCTGCTGCCGATGATCTACGACATCTCGATGGCCGTGCGCCGCGACGACGATGCACTGCGCGGTGAGGTAGACGCAGCTATTGCCAAACACCGCGCCGAGATCGATACGATCCTGGCGGAATATGGCGTGCCTCGCCTCGACGGCGCCGGGGCGGCAGTGCGATGAACCGCGGCCTTCCATGCTTGCTGTCGGCGATGCTCGTCCTTGCCGCTTGCCAGCGCGAGGAACGCGACACGCGTCCACAGTCGGTGCTCGGCTCGGGCAACCAACCGGCGGCTGTGACGGCCCTCGAGCCGGGCGGCCAACGGCCGGCCTCGTCCGACAACAAGGCCGGCGTGTTCGAGGCCAACGCCTTCCACCTCAGCGAGGGCAAGCGTCTGTTCAACTGGTTCAACTGTTCCGGCTGCCATGCCAATGGCGGCGGCGGCATGGGCCCGGCCCTCATGGACCAGAAGTGGCTCTATGGCAGCTCGATCGAAAGCATCCACGCCACGATCAGGGACGGCCGGCCGAACGGCATGCCGAGCTTCCGCGACAAGATCCCTGACGACCAGATCTGGGAGCTTGCCGCCTTCGTCCGCGCGCTGAGCGGCAACGCGCCAAAGTCCGCTGCGCCGAGCCGCGACGACGACATGATGCCCCATCCATCCGAAAATCGCCTGCCGGACGCCGCGACGCTGGGGAAGTCGCCGTGAACCGCCTTCTTTGCAGGGTGTGCTGCAGCACAGCCTGCATGCTGCTCCTTGCAGGATGCAGCGGCTGGCAATCCGCGCTCGACCCGAAAGGCCCGGCCGCGGGCGAGCTTGCATGGCTGATCTGGTTCTTCACCGCGCTGTGCACGGCGGTCTGGCTTCTGGTGATGGCCGTGCTGATTACGCCATTGGCCCGGCGCCCGGCGCCGCTCGGCGATCCGCTTGTCCTCGACGCTGCCGCCGAGCGCAGCAAGATGCGAATTGTCGTCGCCGCACTCGCCGCTACCGCCCTGATCCTGGTCGGCCTGACGCTGCTGAGCTACTTCGCTAACCGGACGCTCGCCGCCATCGGCTCGGATGCGGCGCTGACGATCCGGGTGACCGGGCATCAATGGTGGTGGGAGGTGCGCTACGAAAACGATCAGCCGAACCGCATCCTGACGACCGCCAATGAAATCCACATCCCGGCGGGGGAGCCGGTGCGGCTTGTCGTGACCTCGACCGACGTCATCCATTCCTTCTGGGTGCCGAACCTCTCGGGCAAGCTGGACCTCATTCCAGGCCACGAGAACGTTCTCGATCTGAAGGCGGACAAGCCCGGCGTCTATCGCGGCCAGTGCGCCGAGTTCTGCGGCGCGCAGCATGCCAATATGAGCACCTTCATCGTCGCCGAACCCCGGCCCGTCTTCGACGCGTGGCTGAACGATCAGCTGCGGCCGGCGGTCGCTCCTGCCTCTGGCGAGGCAAAAGCCGGCCATGACCTATTCCTCAAACGGCCTTGCGTGATGTGCCACAAGATCGGCGGCACCATCGCCGGCGGTACGGTCGCTCCCGACCTTACACATATCGCAAGCCGGCAGACGCTCGCTGCCGGAACGCTGGCGATGAGCCGCGGCAATCTCGCAGCCTGGATAGCCGATCCGCAAGGGATCAAGCCAGGTGCCCACATGCCCGTGGTGGGACTAAACGGGGACGAGCTGAATGCGATCGTAGCCTATCTCGAAGGCCTGAAATGAGCAGCGCCGACCTAGCCCATGAGCGTGACCTCGCCCAGCAACGCGCCGCAGCACAAAAGGGTGACCTAGCTCCCGAGCACGACGGTCCTCGCGATACCGGCCTCGACGACGCCAGCCTTGACCGCTGGCTGGCGCGGACATGGCAGACGGCACCGGGCATCATCGGTGCGCTCTCGAGCGTCGACCACAAAATTGTCGCGCGGCGCTACCTGATCACCGCCTTCTTCTTCCTGTGCCTCGGTGGCCTCAGCGCCGTTGCCATGCGCATCCAACTGTCGGGGCCGGAGCGCGGGCTGATCGGGCCCGACCGCTACAACCAGCTGTTCACCATGCATGGCGTAACCATGATGTTCTTGTTTGCAGTGCCGATCGTTCAGGCGACTGGCATCTACCTCGTGCCGCTGATGGTCGGCACCCGCAACATCGCCTTTCCGCGCCTCAATGCATTCAGCTTCTGGATTTATCTCTCCGGTGGCCTCTTCGCCTGGGTGTCGTTTGCACTCGACATGGCGCCCGACGTCGGCTGGTTCTCCTATGTGCCGCTGTCCGGCCCTGAATTCGGGCCAGGCAAGCGTTCCGACGTGTGGGCGCAGATGATCACCTATACCGAAGTGTCGTCGTTGGCGGTCGCGGTTGCCACCATCGTCACCGTGCTGAAGCAACGCGCGCCGGGCATGTCGCTGGACAAGATTCCGCTCTACGTCTGGGCGCTGCTGGTCACCTCCTTCGTGATCGTGTTCGCCATGCCGGCGGTCATGATCACGTCGACGTTCCTGATCCTCGACCGGCTGGTCGGCACCCATATCTTCAATCCCGCCGAGGGTGGCGACGTACTGCTCTTCCAGCACCTGTTCTGGTTCTTCGGCCACCCCGAAGTCTACATCATTTTCCTGCCGGCCACCGGCATGGTGTCCTCGATCATCGCCGCTTTCGCCCGGCGTCCGGTATTCGGCTATCTGGGCATGGTTCTGTCGCTGATTTCGGTCGGCTTTCTGTCGTTCGGCCTGTGGGTCCACCACATGTTCGCAACCGGCTTGCCGAAGCTCGGCGCGAGCTTCTTCACCGCGTCGAGCATGCTGATCGCCATCCCGAATGGGCTGCAGATCTTCTGCTGGCTGGCGACATTGTGGGACGGAAAGCCGATAGTCAGGACGCCGCTGCTGTTCGTGTTCGGCTTCTTCTTCACCTTCGTCGCAGGCGGCCTGACCGGCGTGATGCTGGCCTCGGTCCCATTGGACCTGCAAGTGCACGACACCTATTTCGTGGTCGCGCATTTCCATTACGTGCTGATCGGCGGGTCGGTGTTCCCGCTGCTCGGCGCGACCTATTTCTGGTTCCCCAAGATCACCGGCCGGATGATGAACGAGCGTCTCGGACGCTGGCACTTCTGGCTTGCCTTCATAGGCTTCAATGCGGCGTTCTTTCCGATGCACATTGTCGGGCTGTGGGGCATGCCGCGCCGGGTCTACACCTATCCGGCGGAGCTCGGCTGGGGCAACATCAACCTGTGCATCACAGCCGGCGCGGTCGTCCTGTTCCTGAGCTTCGTGCTGTTTACCATAAACCTGGTTCACAGCGCCTTGAGGGGCGCGCCGGCCGGGGACAATCCCTGGAATGCGGGCACTCTGGAATGGGCGACAATGTCTCCGCCGCCTAACTACAATTTCGCCCATATTCCGGTGGTTACACATGCCGAGCCGCTGTGGGCCGAACGCGATACGCTGCCGGTGGCGACTGGGCTTCGTGTCGACGTGCGCGAACTTGTTATTTCGACCGTGGCAGAGGCGCATCCCGATGTGCGCGAGAAGTCGGCGACGCCATCGATCTGGCCGTTATTCGCCGCCCTCGCCGTGGGCGCCACCTTTCTCTATTCGATCTTCAGCCCGTGGGCGGTGGTCTGGGGAGCCGGGCCGATCGCCATCACCTTGATCGGCTGGTTCTGGCCGAAAGGCGATCCGGAGGACGAGGAATGAAACAGCGCCCGGCCGCGGATCTTTCCGAACTCCCGACCTTCGGGCTCGGACCGCGCAGCCCGACCTGGTGGGGCACCCTCGCCTTCATGGCGCTTGAGGGCACTGGTTTCGCGCTCGCCGCAGGCGCCTATCTCTACCTTGCCTACCTGTCCCCCGAATGGCCGCTCGGCGTGCCGCCGCCCAACCATTGGCCGGGCACCATCGTCATGCTGTTGCTGCTCGCCAGCGTGGTGCCCAACCACATACTGAACCGCTACGCCGAAGCCTGTGCCATGGTGCCGGTGCGCATCGGCCTGCTGGTGATGTCGCTGCTCGGCATCGCACCGCTTGTCGTGCGCTGGTTCGAATTTCCGGCCCTCAACATTTATTGGGATACCAATGCGTATGGCTCGATGCTGTGGGTGCTGCTCGGTCTCCACACCACACATCTGATCACCGATGTCGGCGACACGCTGGTGCTGACGGTTCTGATGTTCACGCGCCATGGCTATAGCGGCCGGCGTTTCGGGGATGTGGGCGACAACGTCTTCTACTGCGATTTCGTGGTCGCGACCTGGATCCCGATCTATCTGTTTATTTACTGGACGCCGAGGCTGGGTTGAGATGCGTGCGGTTCGGTACGGAACTTCCTGGGGTGGGCTGTTGTCGGGGCCATTGGCCTGGGCGGTATCGACGCAACTGAACTACGCGGTTGTCGAGTGGCAGTGCGCTCACAGGATTGCGATCATCCCCGTCATTGCGTTGGTGTTGGCGGTGCTGGCCTTGCTCGGCGGCGCGCTTTCGTGGCGGGCGCGACAGCAAGGCGGCGCCGCCTTCAAACCGGAGCGTACGCGCGGCACCGAAGATTTCGTCGCCAATGTCAGTATTCTAAGCGCGGTGCTGTTTACGCTGGTAATCGTCATGCAGGGCGCTGCCTCGCTCATTCTTGACGGCTGCATACGATGAGCTTCGAGGCGCTCTTCTCGACCTCCATCTGCTACGGTGCCGGCGCCCCTCAGGCCGGTTGGACGCTGGCGCTGCCAATTACGCTGCCGTTGGCAGCGATCGCACTGCTTTACACCGCTGGAGCCGCTCGGTTGTGGCGGCGGAGTGCTCGCAGCCGCCCGTTGCGGCTGTGGCAAGCCCTGCTGTTCGCGGCCGGCTGGGTCATTCTGGCAGCAGCGCTGGTCAATCCGCTCCATGCATTGGGTGAGCGCGTTTTCACCGCCCATATGATCGAACATGAGCTGCTGATGGCGGTGGCGGCGCCCTTGCTGGTCGCCTCCTGTCCGGCCGCGGCGATGATGTGGGCATTGCCGATCAAGCTGCGGCAGGCGCTGGGCACAGCCGGGCACGCCAAGATGCTGCGAGCGGTTTGGGTCGCCATCAGCCGCCCTGCAGCCGCCACCGTCCTGCACGGCGTCGCGATATGGGCGTGGCACGTTCCGGCCCTGTTCGAGGCAGCGCTTGGACAGGGTGCCCTGCACTATGCGCAACATGCCAGCTTCCTCGGTAGCGGCCTGCTGTTCTGGTGGGTGCTGCTGCCGCGCCCCGGCCGCGAACAAGCCTATGGCAGCGCGGTCATGCACCTTTTCTTCACCTCGCTGCACACCGGCCTGCTCGGAGTGCTGCTGCTGGTCTCGCCAAGGCTGTGGTACCCGGAAAACGCCGCCGGCGCAGAATTGTGGAGCCTTAGTCCGCTCGAGGACCAGCAACTCGCCGGTTTGGTGATGTGGGTTCCGGCCGGCCTGATCTATGGCGGCGCGGCGTTGCTGCTGGCCGGCCTGTGGATCCGCTCGAGCAGCCGAAAGGAGGCGCCGCATGCGCTTCACGCTGTCTAAAGCCATAATCGGCGCTGCGGTAATTGTCGTGCTCGTTGCAGCCCTGGCCGGGATTGCGTTGTACTTCGAGCAAAGCCGTCGGGTCGAGCAGAAGGCCGACGATGCGACCGGCGGTGTCGGCGCCCGCGCCATACCGATCATGATGGCCAATGGCTGCGCCGGTTGCCACACCATCACCGGCGTTCCCGGAGCGCAAGGGCTGGTCGGCCCGCGCCTCGACGCCAGCTTGGCCAACCGGGTTTACGTCGGCGGCGTCTTGTACAACAAGCCGGAAAACTTGATCCGCTGGATCCGTGCGGCAAGGGAGATCAGCCCGCATACGGCAATGCCTTCGACCAGAATTTCCGAGCAGGAGGCGCGGGACGTGGCTGCCTACCTCTATTCGCTCAAATGAAAGTCATTGCTCGCCGCGTCGCGACCACAGGCCACGACCGGGATCATAAGCGGCCGCCGCGGCGAGGAAGAACACGACGAGGCAGGCCAGAACTACTTGGCATGAGACCGGCTCGAAGCGCAGATAGAGCGCGAAGCGGATCAGCTCGACTGCATGGCTGAACGGGTTCAGCGCTGCGACCGTCGCAAGCACCGGACCAGCCTCGGCAAGTCGCCACAGTGGATAGAGCGCGGTCGAGGCGAAGAACATCGGAAAGATGACGAAGTTCATCACCCCGGCGAAATTCTCCATCTGGGCCGATACTGACGAGACGAGCAGGCCGAAGGCGCCAAGCATCAGCCCGGACAGCACCAGCGCCGGCAGAACCGCGAGATAGCCGAGCATCGGTGGCCGCACGTCCCAGTAGCGCGCGATCAGCAAGAACAGGTACACGAGCGGCAGGCCGACGACCACACTGGCGAGCAGGCGAGCGCCGAGCAGATACCAGCGCGGCAGCGGCGCGGTCAGCAACAGACGCATGCTGCCCATTTCGCGGTCATAGACCATTGCCAGCGAACTGGCCATGGCGTGGAACAGCAGCATCATCGCGGCCAGCCCGGGCACCACATAGACTTCATACAGCACATAAGTCTGGTAAGGCGGCGTGATCGACAGGCCGAGCACGGAGCGGAAGCCGGCGGCGAAGATGGCCAGCCATACCAATGGCCGGGCAATCGCCGAGATCAGGCGGCCGCGCTGGCGCAGCGTGCGAAGCAGTTCTCGCTGCAAGATGCCGATGAGCGCCCGCAGCGCATGACGGGTTATCATGCCGACTCCGTCAAGCGAGCGAACGCGTCTGCCATGCTGCCGACGCCGAGTTCGGCGGTAATGCGATCGGCGCGGCCTGCCCATCGCACACGGCCGCCGTGAAGCACGACAACATCATCTTCGGCAGTCACCTCCTCAAGGAAATGCGTCGCCCACAATACCGCAATGCCGCGTTCGCGGCATAAGCCGCGAACATGCTGCGCCAGTGCCCGGCGCCCGGGCACGTCCAGTCCGGTGGTCGGCTCGTCGAGCAGGAGAAGGCGCGGCTGGTGCATGAGCGCACGGGCGATCTCGACACGCCGCCGCTGGCCGCCCGACAATGAGCGGATGGGATCGCCGAGCCTGTCGAGGACTTCGAGGCGGCCGAGTTCCTCGCGTGTTCGGACCTTGGTAACGTCGGCGGCAAGACCATGCAGGGCGGCGTGATAGCGTAGGTTCTCGCCCGCCGTGAGATCGAGATCGAGCGTCTGCTGCTGGAAGACGACGCCCATCTGGGCGAGCGCGGTCGCAGGGTCGGTGCGCATGGCGTGTCCGAACACTTGCACCGAGCCAGAACGAGCGTGATAGAGACCGGTAATCAGCGAGAACAAGGTGGTCTTGCCGGCGCCGTTGCGACCAAGCAGGATGCACATCCTGCCCTGCTCGACCGAGAAGGAGATAGCGTCGAGCACCCGCCGGTCCTTGAAACTGTGCCCCAGATTGTCGAGCGACAGCGCTTTCATGGCCCAACCACGACGCCCCACGGACCGCGCCCGACCGGCAGCGATGAGACCACCTCTTCATTCTCAAGGTCGATGACCGAGATATCGCCGGAATTGCCGTTGGCGCTGAATAGGCGTCTCTGATCGTCTGCCAGCGCGACGTGCCATGGCCGCTGGCCGACAAGATAAAGGCGGCGCACCGCCAGCGTGGCCGTGTCAATCTCGGCGATCCGGTTTGCGGGACCCAGCGCGACATACGCAGTGCCGCCGTCACGCGACATCTCGATGCCGACGGCCTGGACGCCTTCGCGGCGAATACCCGGCACCTCAAACTGGACCTTGCCGGTTTCAGCCCGTGTTAAGGTGTCGAAGACCGTCACCGTGCCGCGGATCTCGGAAGAGACCCAAAGCCGCTTTGCGTCCGGGGAGAACGCCGCGGCGCGCGGTCGCGTGTCGACCAGCAAATTATCCACGAGATCGAGCGTGCCGGCGTCGATGAGATGCAGCATGCTCGTCGTCTCCGAGGTGCAGGCGACGTAACGGCCGTCCGCGCTGACCGCCATTCCCTCGGGCTCGACACCGACATCGACGTTGCCGATGACCTTGGCCGAGGCGATTTCCACTACCGAGACCAGATTGTCGTTCTCATTGGCCACAAACAGCCGCTTGCCGTCGGGATGCACGACGAAGAATTCCGGATCGGCTCCCGAAGGCAGTTGGCCGACCACTCGTCTCTTGGCAAGGTCGACGACATCGATGCGATTGTCGTCGCCGACAGCGACAAAGAGGGTCTTCTTGTCAATGGAAAGCGCCAGTCCGCGCGGCCGCCGTCCGACGTCGATCGTTGCCGAGAGGCTCATACTTGCCCCGTCGACGACGGCAACCGCATTGTCCTGTTCGTTCGACACGTAGACGGTTTCGGCAGCAACAGGACCGACCGAGATAAGCACGGACACCACCAGGAGGATTGCGGTCAAAAGCGGCATGCGCTCTCCTCGAGATCGATGCCAAGCGTGTCGAGCGGCGTCCGCTGATGCAGGAAGCCGGGCTGCGGCGAGGCGGAGACCAGCAGGCGAGGCCCAGCAATCAGGATCGGCTGCCGCAGTTGCCCGTCCCATGGACGAAAATTGAGCCCTTGGCCTTTGAAACCGGGGAGAAGAAAATCGTCGCCGCGCACGTAGCCGGCGATGGCTGACGGATCGACGCTGCGCAGCCGCGTCGCGGCCTCGCCGACGCTGCGCACGGCGAGCCAGGCGGCATAGTCGCTCGGCGTCATCCATCGCCCCGCCTGCTTCCGGAAGCGGTCCTGCAACTGCGTCGCTCCCCATTCCTCGGTGACGGCGCTCCAACCGGCCGCAACCAGCCCTTGCGTGCCGGCGACCGGTCGCGGCAGTGCCGTGCGGTCATCGAGATAGGCGCCGAATTCGTCAGCCTCGTCGGCGACGACCAATACATCATAATCGGCGACCTGCGTGGCGGCCGGTATTTCTGACTGCAGCGTGACATGGCCGGTATCAGCGCGTCCGTTCGCCGGACGGAACGTCCATGGCTGGTCGACGGTGATTTCGGCCCCGAAACGTTGCGCCGCGCGGCGAAAAGCGGCGGCCATCGCCTGGTCGGCAGAATGCGTGCCGACAAGCAGGAACCAGCGCTGCCAGCGCTTCCACACCAGGTACTGCGCCAGGCCGTCGGCGAGCATGGCGCGGCTTGGAATGGTGTGTAGCAGGTTCTTCCTGCAGTCCTGCTGGCGCAGCGCATCGTCGGTAGCGCGGCTGTTGAACAGCAGCATCTTCTCGGCGCCAGGCGCCGCAAGCGCCTGCGTGAGCGGCACAGCGTCAAGATCGGCGACGACAAACGCAAGGCCGGCGCCAGCGAACTGGCCTATCGCGTCCGATGCCGCCTCGGCGGGCTTCAGCACTCGCTCCTCCAGCCGGAAATGCTGGCCGAGAAAGCGCCCGGTCGTATTGTCGTCGGCGATGCCAAGACGTGCGCCTTGCAGCCCGTCATCTGTCGCGAACTGGTCCAGCGGACCCAACTGTAAGGGCGGCTTGCGCGACTGGCCGAGATAGCCGATTACCACCGTCTGAGGCTCGGCAAGACCGGGAGCAGCGACGAAAAGCAACAGGGCAAGAACAGCAAGCGCCAGCCTCATTCCGCTGCAGCTCCCTCTCCCGCAGTGACTGACCGAGGCGGAGTTGGATTAATTCCCCGCCATTGAAAAGGTTCCACTCTGGATATTCACGGCCTTGTGGTGACGGCTGGTCAGATCTGGATCGGCCTCACCTCGACTGTTCCTTCCAGCCGCCGAGTGAGAACGAGGGTGGCCCCGGACTCTTGATCGAGATCATGTGCGGCCGATACGGCGAAAGGCAAAGGGCGGGATGAGGTCTCCGCCGGTCCTCGCATCGGACGGCGGAAGCGTCTCCTCGAGCAGCATCGCCATCCGGGCATGGAGGGGCGACCTGACGCATACGGGATCGGCCGCCGCAGCATCGCCGGCCAGCGCCAGCGCCTGGCAACGGCAGCCGCCCCAGTCGACATCACGGCGCTCGCAGCTGCGGCAGGGTTCCAGCATCCAGTCCGTCCCACGGAAGGCGTTGAATGCCGGCGAGTCCCGCCAAATGTCGGCCAGCGGCCGAGAGCCGAAGCGCTCGAATCGCAGCGATGGAATGGTCATCGCAGCATGACAGGGCAGCACCAAGCCGTCCGGTGCGATGACGAAAGCATCGCGCCCCCAGCCGCCCATGCAGGGCTTGGGATAGGTCGCAAAATGATCCGCCACCACGAAATCGATCTCCAGCACGCCGACAAGACGTGCCCGTGCGGCCTCCACGGTCGCGACCTGATGCTCTATCGAGGCGCCGTCGGGCAGCAGATAGCGACGATTGAGCAACGCCCAGCCGGCATATTGCACGTTGGCAATCTCCAGCCGCTCGGCGCCGAGCGAGAGCGCCAGGTCGATGTAATCGGGAATTTCCGCGATGTTGTGCCGATGGATCGGCGCATTGATCGTCAGCGCCAGTCCGAGGGCCCGCGCATGTCTGGCGGCAGCGAGCTTTTGCGCGTGGGCGCCGGAATGGCGTCCGATCCGCGCGGTGGTTTCGGCATTGGCACCCTGGAAGCTCACCTGAACATGGTCTAGCCCCGCGCTGGCAAGTGCTTCCAGACGGATGCCGGCAAGGCCGACGCCGGCCGTGATGAGGTTGGTGTAGACACCGGTTTGCGACAGCGTTGACACGAACTGTTCGAGGTCCCGGCGCAGCGTCGGCTCGCCGCCCGAAAGATGCACTTGAAGAACGCCCATAGCCGCCACTTGCTCGAACACGTCGAGCCAGCGTTCCGTCTCCATTTCACGGTCGGCTTTCAGCAAATCAATGGGATTGGAGCAGTAGGGGCACTGCAGAGGGCAGCGATGCGTCAGCTCAGCCAGCATCGCGATCGGAGGGAACGGCGCCTGCGTCACAGCCGCACCAACAGCCGGTCTGCCCATTCCTGCAGGAAGGCGCCGACGTCGGCGTCGATTTCCTGGCCCTGACCGTCATATTCGCAAGCAAGCTCCCTCACGATGGCACTGATTGACGTCTTGCCGTCACAGCGCCGGAGGATGTCCAGTCCGATTGCATCGGGCCACAGAACGCGCTCGGGTGCCAGCACCGCCCAGGCATTCCGGACGGGATCGAAACGCAGGCGTACATAGGGCGCGAGGCGCGGGCGAGATTGCGCCGATACAATCCCTCTCCGGCGGTCCGCTGTCATCCGTTGGTCTCCGGCCGGAAGCAGCCAGGGGGTATGACGCCGTCACGCCCATATGCGTAGTCGAGCGCGTCGAGCATCGCCCAGAGCACATCGCACTTGAAGACCAAGGCGTCGACAACCTTCTGCTGACGTTCCGGCGTATCGGCGTAGCGAAGCACGTAGCCCAGCGCGAAATCGGAATCGCGTGCGGCCTGATCGGGCCGCCGATCGAAATAGGCGAGCGTGTCGGCCCTGACGAAGTCGTATCGCGCCAGCATCGCTGGCACGCGTTCTGCGATAATATCGGGCGAGAAGAGTTCGGTGAGGGAGGAAGCAACTGCTTCGAGCAGCGTATGGGACGCGCAGAAATTGACATACGCCTGCACCGCGAAGCGTGTTGCCGGCAGCGCCAGCCTTTGGCTTTTCACCTCTTCCGACTCAAGGCCGAGCGACGTCGCGAGATGCAGCCAGCGCGCAATTCCGCCACTCCGGCCGTCCTCGCCGTCATGGTCCTCGATGCGCTTGCGCCATGCGGCCCTGAATGCCGGATCCTCGGCGTAGGACAGGATGGTGGCGTCCTTGCGCGGGATGGCCGCCTGATAGCAGTAGCGGTTGAGCGCCCAGGCCTGCAGCTCGGTCTTCGACATCGCTCCCTCCACCATTCTGCGATGGTAGGGGTGTCGGTTGTGATAACGCTCGCGGCCGACCTGCAGAAGGACTGTGCGCAAATCTTGTTCATTGAGGCCGCGGCCGACCACGTCGGAAAAATCGTTCACAGCATGAGCTCCATCCGGTCTTGCGCAATCTCCCATCCAGCTGCGCGCACCGCCGCGTGTTCGGGCGATTCCTCGTCCAGAACCGGATTTGTGTTGTTGATATGGATGAAAATCCGGCGGTCGACCGGCAGGTGGTTCAGACATGCGATCGCACCGTTCGGTCCGGACATGGCGATGTGTCCCATGCGCGCGCCGGTCTTCACGCCCACGCCGGCCGTGATCAGCTCGTCGTCCGTGAACACTGTGCCGTCGAGGAGAACCATGTCGGCGCCGGCAATCCGTTGCCGCAGCGATTCATCGACGGCTGTACAAGCGGGAATGAAGAGCAGCGAGCGGCTCCCCTCCATCAGACGAACCCCGATCGTGCCGCCATCGGCGGAACGGAGCTCCGGATCCTGTCGGCCGCCATCTTCAAGAAAGAGCGCCACCTTGCCAGGAACGGAAAACACCTCGATGCGGATGCCGATTTCCGCGCCCTCGGCATCGCAAAGATCGATGAAGCCTTCAGGAGGAAGGCAGCGGCGCGAAACAATCTGAGCATCGAGGACATCGAAGATCGAATTGGAGGCGATAACCGCCAGAACCTGCTCCGTTGCATAAAGAGCGAAGGGTTGCCGCTCACGCAAGCTGAGGAGCCCCGAAATCTGGTCGATCTCGGCGCCGGTCAGGACGACGGCTGCCAGCGGTGTGGCGCGTGCCGACATCTCCGGATGCGGTTGGAGTTCAGGGTTTTCAGCAATCTGCTGGCGGATATCGGGAGAGGCATTGAAAAGCACCCAGCGTCGCCCGTCTGGAGATGCCGCAACACTCGTCTGAAGACGCGGGCGGACCCCAGGATTACCCGCCCGCGCGGCCCTGTTCAGCCTGTCGTTGGCGTTCCACTGAGGAAAACCGCCACCCGCGGCGGAGCCGATGATCCTAATCCACACGCCGTGACAAACTCCGCGTTTCTCTATTCCAGCAATGTCGCGAACCGGTCGAGCACAGCCGATGCCGTACCCGCCGGTTGCGTAATGTCATTTCTTTGTGGTGATTTCGGCAGGCAAATAGCGCGATATCTCCATTCCCGCCGCGACTTCGCACATGACGGGCTTCTTCCAAGTCTTCTTCTTCATGTCTTTCTCCGATCTGGCTGCCTTGGAAATACCGCAGCCAATCCCATAAGCACGCAGCCCAAGCTTTGTTCCCGACAGGGTATGCGAGGGATGCTCTTTCGGATTGGGCGTCGGACGCTCGCGTCAAAGAAAGACAGATCAACCGAAAGCGGAACCGGGGTGGCGGATGTTCGCGCGAGCATCGGCCGGCCACCTGTGACCAGAAGCAAGCCCCGGTGAAACAACCGGCTTCTGACGAAGCCAGGAGGATGTAAGCCGGCGCAACGCAACTCTTGAGGAAATCGCCCTGCTGGCGCTAAGCTCGTTCTCCTGCATCTTGTATCGGGCACAATGATGAACGGTGAGGCGAAAAGCAGCCTGTCCGGGCGCGCCATGCGCTGGGCCATCGCATTGACCGAGCAGAAGAGCGTCACCGGGACCGGCGGCGAAGCCTCGTTCGGCCCGTGGCTGGCAGACGAGTTACGCCGCGAAGCCGCGTTTCGCCACGCGGAACCTGGACCATAGAGGTCGAGCCGGAAGATGGCCGCCATTGCGTGGCGATGCTGGTCCGCGGTACTGGCCGCGCCACCATCGTGCTGACCGGTCACTACGACACCGTCACGACGCGCGACTATGGCGATCTGGAGGATCTGGCCACCCAGCCGCAACAACTCACCCAAGCGCTAAGAAAAACTTTGGCCATGGCCGAGGCGCCTGCCGTGAGGCGGGCGCGGGACGACTTCGCCTCGGGGGAGTTTCTCGCCGGCCGCGGGCTGCTCGACATGAAGGCCGGTTTGGCCGCCGGGCTGGCGGTTTGCGCCGCATTCGCCGAAAGCACCAACGCGGCGGGAAACTTTCTGTTTATCGCGGTTCCCGACGAAGAGAACAATTCTGCCGGTGCGCGCAAAGCGGCACAGGTTCTCACCGAGATAGCCGGCGAGCACGAGTTGGACATTTTCGCGGCGATCAATCTCGATGCGATCGCCGACGACGGGGACGGCAGCAAGGGTCGCGTCATCGCGCTTGGAACGGTCGGCAAGCTGCTTCCGACGGCCATGTCGTCGGCGTTCCCGCGCATAGCGGCTTTCCGTTGAGTGGCCTGAATGCGGCGACCATTGCCGCGGCCATAGCCGCCCGGGTGGAATGGGCATCGGAGCTGACCGACGACTCCCGGTCGCTTCCGGGTACACCGCCGAGTCTGCTCAGCATTCGCGACGGCAAGTCCGGCTATGACGTGACCACGCCGGCTGCGGCGTTCGCCACCTTCAACGTGCTGAGCTATCGCCGGACGCCGGATGAGGTGCTCGAACGCTTCGACCGGCTTTGCGCCGATGCTGCTTCGGCCTGCCTGGCGGAGTTGAAGCGGCGGCGGCACTTCCAGCACGGCAGCGCCGCGATCGATCTCCTCGAAACAATCCCCCTGCATCGTTACGAGGCAGTGCTGGACCGTCTCGACGCGGAGGCAAGATCGAGGCTTGGCGCCGTTGGGGCTTCGCTTGCCGCCCGCGATCTTCCACTGCCGGAGCAATGCCGGCTGGTCACCGACTAGGCATGGCGATTGAGCCGCTTGCCGGGACCGGCAATCGTCACCGGCTTCGGCTCGATACCTTACTTGCCGACGAACCTTTCGGACCGGCCGGCAGCGGCGCGGCTGCGGGCGATCGCTTCGGACGTCGCGGCCGACGCAAGCGCCCGCTATGGCTCGGCAATCGGCTGTGCGGATTTATTTCGCCGGCATCTCGGATATGAGCTTCTTTGGCGAGGCGGCCGAGTCCGGTCTCAAGGTCGTCGCCCGCAACACGCCGATGTGGCGGGACGGCATTCGCTGGCCGAAGTCAGGTGGGCTAGCCAACATTCCCACCATCAATATCGGTCCGTGGGGACGAGACTACCACACGCCGCCTGAGCGGCTTCACATCGGCTATGCTTTCGACGTCCTGCCGCAGGTCGTGAGCGATGTTTGTGCAGCGCTGCTTAAAGAGCAAGGATAGGTACGAGTCCATCAAATCTCGCCAGGAACAAATCGGCGAAGCCGAGGTTTGGTTCTACAAATCAAATCGCGAGGAAATCCTATGGACACTGACGTCAACTCCGAAACCCGTTCGATCTTCATTGTTGGGCTGCGCAACGCCCACGCCATGGAGAACCAGGCACTTTCGATCATGAAGCCTCAGGTCAAGCGGATCGAGAACTATCCGCAGGTCGCCGATCGCCTGCAGCAGCATATCACGGAGACCGAAGGGCAGATCGCCCGGCTGGAATCCATTCTGGATGGCCTCGGCGAGGACCATTCCACATTGAAAGACACGGCCATGTCGATGGTCGGCAGCATGGCGGCGATGGGACATTCCGTAGCCGGCGACGAAATCCTCAAGAACAGCTTCGCCAACTTTGCATTCGAAAATTACGAGATCGCCGCCTACAACTCATTGCTCGTACTCGCCGAAGCCGGAGGGTTTAGTCAGGCAACCAACTCTCTTCAGCAAAATCTCAGCGAAGAAGAAAAAATGGCCGACTGGTTGAAGCAGAACCTTCGCGCCGTCACCTTGCAATACGCCAGGCTGCGTGAGGCGGGAGAGACCGCCAAGAGTTAGGCCGCCCCGCTGGGGAAGAGGAATTCCTGACAACCACCCCAGCCGAATTGACGGGGTGGTTGTTTTTTCTGGGATCGGAAGTGCTGCTAAGGACCGCGCGCCACGCGTCGGCCAGACACGCTTCCTTGGAGCCCGAAGAACCGAACGGATTCAGAGCTAAGAATCCGAACGGATCGGAGCGCCCCGGTTCTGATGGCTTGAACGCCGCGATCCCATTTGTCTGCGGAAGGTTGCGGACTCCTGGCCGACTTCGATGTTCCCACCGCAAGGCGACCCGCGGTCGAAATCACCAGGAACGACCGGTGGCAGCGCTATGACGTCGATTTGGGAGCCTCGTCGGTCTCCGGCAAACGATCGCGAATGGCTTCCTCGGTTTTGCTTGCCGTCTTTTTCACGACTTTCTCGACGCGGTCGACCAACGTCTCGGCGTCGCCGCTGGAACCCTGTCGGTCAGCCTCTTCCTTTACAGTCTCATATGCTTCGGCGGCGACCTGCTTGGCTTGTTCCACGCCTTCTTCAAAGACTTCTTCGGCACTGTCACGAAGCTTGTCGCGGTAGGGGCCGAGTTGCGCGTCTTCCGCGGCGGTGTGAGGCAGCATCACGCCGATGGCGGTGCCCACGGCAAGGCCCACCGCGGCCATTGCCAGAGGTTCGCGCTGGAACAGGTCCTGCGCCGACTGACGCACCCGCCCCGTGATATCGGTGGCGGCCGAGCCGACCTGCCCGGCCGTGCTTGTCAATCTTTCTTTGGCGCCGCTCGCAACGTCTGCCACAGCCTCAGTCGCACCGCCTGCCACGGAAGCAACCGAACGAGCGGCATCGGAGAGCATGGAGCCGGCGGAACCTTCGCCCTCGGCACCGTACTCATCGCCGCGTGAGCCCTGCCAGGCCCCGCCCAAGCCCCTCTGGTCAGAGAAGTTTCGGGTGGCGTCATGTTCCCTGCCGGTCGAATAGGCACCAAGTGCTGAACTGTCTACCGACGTGCCCTTGCCAAGCATCAGCCAGGCCAGGCCCGCGCCGACCAATGTAAGCGGCAACGGATTGTCCCTGACCTGAGTCTTAAGATTGCTGAGCATGGCGGATCCCTCGCCGCTGAACATCCCGGTGAATTCGTCGATCAGTTGGCCCGGTGTCATCTTGCTGCGGATCGAGTCTGCGGTATCTGCCACTCTGGCGCGAGCAATATCAGCATCGCGTTCCAACTCGGCTGCGGATTTGTCGGTCATCTTATCTGTTCCTTGATCACGCGTGCGTCGCGTTTAAGTTGGTCTTGTGTCCGGTCGGGGGTCAACTCTGAGGGAGCCATGCTTGCCTTGCCGGACCGCAAGAGTACGACGCCCAGTACTGCCACCACGACGCCGACCAGCAGCGAGGACCATCCGGCCCCCAGCCCGGCGCTCGCCAAGGCAATCACCAGCGCCTGCAAAAGCACCATCAGGGCGGCAAGCAGGCAAATGACGCCTCCCATTACCTCCACGGCGCCGGCGCCGACCTTGCTTACCTTTTCCGACATTTCAGCCCGCAACAGCCTGCTTTCGGTTTGAAGCAGTGTTGTGACCTGCTGTGCCAGATCGCTGACAAGGGTTGTCAGGCTGCGAGTGTCCTGATTGTCAGTCATGGGTTTCGCTCCAGGCTTGCATTGGCCCAGTCATCGCCGGACTGATCGGATCCTAGCGGGGCCGGCTCAACTGCCTCTGCCGATTGCCATCCGAACTCATTCGAGCGAGGACCCGTCTCGGGCGCCCGGCCTGTTTCCGACTGGCCCGGTGCTCCGGTTTGGGCAGAGGGTGGCGAGCTCTTGATGAACCGCCCCAACGCGAGGCCTGCCAATACCGAACCGGCGATCAGCGCGCCCGAGTTTTCGCGGCCGAACGACTGAATTTCGCCAAGCACCTCGTCGAACGGTTTATCCTTCAGGGACGAGGAAAGCCGCTCGAGCCCGCCTGCGGCGTCAAGGGCGAATTTCGAAGCGGTCCGTTGATCATTGTTGGCAAGATGCTCGCTTGCCGCGCGCAATGCGCCGCTGAAGGCCTTGAGGTTGGCGCTCACGTCGCGCTGCGTTCCCTCCGCCTTGTTGAACAATGCTTGCTTTGCTTCCGATGCGTAATCTCCGGCTTTCCTGGTGATCTCGTCACGCGCATCGTGGAGCGCTTCCGTCGCGGTCTGCTTTTCCCGTTGTAGTCTTTCCGAAAGCTCGCTTCTGGCTGTCTCGAAATCGGCCGGCTGACGGCCCTGATCGTCCTGGTCCTGCATGGTGTCTCCTAGTGGAATCCGAGGAAGGAGAGGATCGCAAGCACGACGACGACGAGGCCGATGAGATAAATAACACTGTTCATGGCGCAATCTCCTCCACTGCGCACCGAACTTGCCTGTGCTTCCCGTGTTCCCTCGGACGTCATCTTTTTTGGTAAGCGAAGCCTAACCCGCCTCAAGACGGGATCTTGTCCTGTGCCGATGGCGGTGAGCGCGGTTGGAAATGATACGAGACCGGAGTCCGGCGCGACTTACAGGTCGAGACGCAGGTCCGTTCCGGCAGATATTCGCGCTGCATGGGCCGGGAATTTTTCCGCAGTGCTTTGACTGGGCATTATCGCAGTGGGACCTGCCTGCGACCTACCACTCAATCGCAGGCCGCGCGATCATCAGCCAGAAAATTCCGAGTACGGCAGCGAAGGCGGGGAAGCCGAAGGCGAACCACAGCCAGAAGAGCCGATGATACCGTGGCGGCAACGGCGCGCCTGCAGCGGCGGCTTGCGAGGCCAGCTTGCGCATCTCCATCTGCATCCAGACGACCGGGAGCCAGAACATTCCGGTGAAGATATAGAGCGTGATCGAAAGCACGATCCAACCTTCCGACAGCGAGTAGCCTGCCTGCCAGGCGAGCGCGGCGCCCGTCAGCGGCTGCGCGACGACGGCCGTCGCTGTGAAAAGAAAGTCGGCTACGACGACCATGCGCGCCACCGCCGCAACCGTTGACGTATTGCCCGTCCTGTGGGCGAGCAGCATGAAGAAAGCGATGCCGGCGCCGGTGCCAAGCAGCACGGCTGCGCCGATGACATGCAGAAATTTCAGCAGGAAATAGAGCATCAACGCTCCTCCAGCACTGCCAACGCCACAAAGTGCAGCACCAGAATCGGCAACACTTTGAGGAACGGCCCAAGCGGTTCGTTCCACAGCTCCGGGCGCAGGAAACTTCCGACGGCCAAGTAGAGGAGCGAGAGCGCGATGCCGCCATAGAGGCCTTTTCGCGTCGTCGACCGCCAAGCTATGAGCGCGCCGATGGCGATGTCGGCCAGAGCGCCGACGATCACGGTAGGTGCCGACAAGATGCCAGCCCCAGTGCTTTGCATCAGATCGATGCCACCGTTATAGCCGGTGGTCAGCGACACAACACCCGTCACGATCCAGAAGAAGGGCAGGACGACGAAGATCGCAGGCTTGATGAAATACAGGCGGGCAAACCATTTTTCCTGCACCGTTGCCGGATTGAGCGCGAGGAAACCCGCCAGGGTTTGCGACCGTATGCCGGTCAAGGCGGTCCAGTTGGAGGGATCTCCAACCGCCCCTCGGGCGATCTCCCTGGCCGCGTTGGTGCGCATTGGTGGGCGCCAGCCGAACATCGCGGCAAAGTCGCCGAGGCGGTAGAGGAGGCTCGCAAGCGGTTCCGGAAGCACAAACGTGGCCGCTGGGGCCCAGCCGAGCCATCGGCGATAGCTGCCGACGACCTCGTCCAGGGTCAGCTGTTCCGGACCGGCAAGTTCCAGCACGACGCGAGACGGACTGGCGGGAGCGAGAAGGAAGACGACGGTTGAGACCACGTCGTCGAGTTGTACCACCTGGAGCCGGCCGGTGCCGGGCATGGACGGCAGCACCGGCAGCGAGGCGAGACCCCGAAACAATGCGCTGGCTCCAAACACCGGCCGCCCGAGCACCACGGACGGGCGCAGGATCACCCAGTTCAGATCAAGCGCCATTAGCGCTTGGTCGCCGGCCAGTTTCGTCGCCGAGAACGTCGAAGGCTGCGCCCGATCGACGCCTATCGCCGAGAAGTGGATCACCCGAGCAACCCCTACCCTCGCACAGGCGAGGAAGAGTGCTGCCGCCGCATCGCGATGGACTTCCCGCGTCTTTTCACGGGGGCTGTCCTGCAGAACGCCGGCACAATTGACGACGGCGTCGATGCCCGTGAGATGCGGCAACCAGTCTTCGGGCTGCAGCGCCACCGCGATGTCCAGCACCAGCAACTGATAATTGCCGGCCCGGTTTGCGCCGGGGCTGCGGACCAAGCCGATCACCTCATGCCCTTCGGAAAGAAGGCGTGCGACGACCGAGGCACCGATCAGGCCGGTGGCGCCGGCAACCAGAACTTTCACACTGGACCCCATTCTCCGACGGCGGGACAGTATCGTTCATTCCCGCTTATCGCCCTCGATACTCCCCTTCATAGCGGAAAGTTCTTCCTTCGTGCATAACAACCGCGGCCGCGCCGGGTCGGAGATGTCGAGCTTGTCCCAGGGAATGCGGTACATGCTGTCGCGACTGCGCATTCGAAAGACGTCGAGGACCGCTGTGCCGATGGCAGAAGCGGACAGGCGCTCGAATGCTGCGTAGATGCCGACATGGTACTCGGTAACCACGAGGTCATCGCCATCCGGTTCGGCGCGTATCTCCTCGATATGGCCGATGCTTTTGCCGCGCTGCGAAAGCACATTCCTGCCAGCCAATTGCTCAAGATTGACGGTGGCCATCATCCAGCTCCCGGGATACGCCCAATGACATGATCGCGCAGCCAGTCCTGCCAGTCGAAAATCGCCGTTTCGCGGACGTCGATATCGAACTCGATGTCGACGCCGATGTCGCGCACCTTGTTCCATGCGATGCGGTGCGGCTCGGCATGGCGCCTGCCGCCGAGCCTTGCCGCAAGCCGCGCCATCCAGCGCCCGGGCCGCTGGCCAAGCCGGCGCGCCAGCGTGATCGAACCGAGCTCGACCGCAATAATTTTTGGCGGCTTGCCTGGCCCGAGTTCGGCCACCAGCCCGTCCACCTTGCCGATCTTGACCTGCTCGCGGTCGACCACTTGCTTGTCCAGGATGTCGCGCAGCAAATCCATCAAGTGCCTCCGAATATCTGTAAAGGAATAGTCACGACTGCGAGCACGAAACCGAGCGCTATGATGAAGATGACCGCTGCATTCGCGATCAGCCCATTGCGGTGCTCGCCGACATAACGCTCGTCGTTCAGCAGGAAGAGGAACGGAACCACGGTCAGCGGCAGGCTGGCGGCCGTCAGAGCCATGGAAAAGATGGTGAGCTTCAGCGGATCGAGACCCAATGCGATCGGAATGGCGGCGAGAAACAACGAGATCGTATAGACGGTGCTGAAGCCGGGATCGTCGCGCGGTTTCAGGTCCTCGCCCCAGGTCCAGCCGAAGCCCTGCGCCACAAGGTACGCTTGCTGCAGCCCGATTTCGAGCGCGGCACCGAAGCAAGCTATGCCTAGTGAAGCAACGAATAGGACGAACCCCCAGAAACCGAAGATCGGAATCAGCATCAGCGGCAGTTGGTGGTAGTCGTCGATCTGCTCAATGCCGTGCGCTGCCAGCACCAGTGCTGCCACGATCAACACACCGATAGCGATTGTGCCGCCAAAACACATGCCCAAGCCGGCAATGGCCCGATTGGCTCCGAGATAGCTCTTGTCCCATTGGTCCTCGATCGCTCCCGACGAATAGAACATGAACAAATAAGGCGAGATCGATGCACCAAGAATGCTGACCGCCATGAACCAGTAATTGGCCGCGTCGTGCTCGGGCAGAGTGGGCACGGCACCGGCCGCAACCTGCCCCCAATCGGGCTTCAGCATGACGGCGCCAACCACGAAGCACAGCGTGACCAGCCCGAGGACCGCGACACCTTTTTCGATGAATCCGAACGTGCCTTTCCAAAGGAACAGCCATGCCAGAAAAGCGACCGGCAGCGCCCACCACTGAAAGCCGATGCCGGTGGCGAGCTCGAGCGCAATGGCACCACCGCCGATTTCGGCTGCCATGACCAGGAAGTTGACCAGCAAAGTCGCAAGCAGCGGCCACAGAAAGGCGTTGAAGCCAAACCGTTCCCGGATCCCGTCGACGATGGTGTGATGGCTAACGGCGGCGAAGCGTCCGGCCATTTCGACCAGGAAGATGATGCAGATCGTGCCCAGGACGACGGCCCATATCAGCTGGAACCTGAACGCCGCGCCGGCCTGAGCTGCGGTCGCCATCGATCCGACCTCGAGAAAGCCGCCAACGCTGGTGACGACGCCGAGCGATATTTCGAGTAGCTTCTTCATGATTTCGGCGCGAAATATCTGGCGTAGGACGCGCTCAGATCGGCGGCGGCGGCCCGCAGATCCTGTTGCGCGTGTTCCACGTCCGAACGGTTGCCGTTCTGCACTGCGGTCGCTGCGCGTGTTACCGCCGCCGAAAGCTGTCCGACCGCCGTCGTCAGACCGGCTTGCTCGCTGGGCTCAGGCGACTTGGCGGACTGGATTTGCGCACCGGCATCGGCGAGCGCCTTGCCGACCGATTGCAACGTGCGCGACGTGTATTTCGAAGGGGCTGCCCCAGCGACCCAAGCCTCCAGGACCAGTGATGCGGTCTGTGTGGCGGAAGCCGCGATTTTCGACTGCTGCTCGACCTGGTCGGAAGACGTGCATGCCGTCAGTACAGATATCATCAGCAGCAAGCACAGGCGGTCTGGTCGAAGACCGACGGCTGTAACGGCATTTACAACACGTGCTTGTAGCGTTGCTGCCACACGATTGTTCTCCCCGCACCAAGCGACTTCGGCGTGAAGTTTGATCTAGAGCGCCCGGTAATCACGTCAACTGAACCGGATGAACGGCGCTGGCAGCGCGGAACAAACCAGCGATCGCCGGATTAGGTGATGAGGAGGCAAAGGCCATGGACAGGGAACAGCGTATCAGGCAGCGAGCCAATGAGATCTGGGAGCGCGAAGGCCGTCCGCAAGGACGCGAGCGCGAGCATTGGGATCAGGCCGTGCAGCAGATCGAAGCTGAGGGTTCCGAGGCCGAACGCGGTCCGGTCGTGCCCGATCCAACGGTCGGGGCCGGCTCCAATCCAGAGGCGCGCGGCAGCAAGCGGCGGGGGAAGTGAGGTCCAATGCCTCGTCTCGTCGCCTGGATCGTGGTCGTACTGGTCGTGCTGTTCGCCGCCTGGCTGATGATCGGACGCGACAGAACCAGTGGCGGAGCTCAGCCCACGCCGCATGCAATAGATCAGAATGGATAGGAGCTGACATGGCGGGAACCGATACTCATCCTGAACAGGACCCTGCCGAAGGATCGCGATCGACAGTGGAAAAGCAGCTCCGCAAGGAGCAAGGCGGCGAGGGTCAAAATCGCAAAGCCGAGCCAGCTTCCGACAAATCCGGCAGCAAGACCAAGACGCCTTCGGAAGCGCGCAAGAAAGGCTCAGGCTTGGATTGAGCCGGCTGACGGCGGGCTCACGCTGCCGTTTGCCTCGAAATAATAGGGATAGCGCTGCTGGACGATTTCGAGCACCTCGAAGATGTGGCGAAGATGCATTCGCATTGCTTCTTCCGCCGCAAGCGCGTCGGCCTGCTCGAGCGCATCGACAATCCGCCGATGCTGGCCGAGGACCACCGACATGCTGTCGAGGCGCGGAAAAGACAGGAAGCGGAACCGGTCCATGTGCAGCTTCGCCGCGCTGATGTCGGCCCAGATTCCGGGAAACCCGGCATGACTGGCGATATGCTGGTGGAACAGCTCGTCCGACTTGAAGAAGCGCCTGTCGTCCGCGATGGAGGCGAACGTCTCCTGGACCGCCAGTTCGCCTTTGAGCATGGCAAGCAGGTCGGCACGGTGCGGGCTCTCGACGGCGCGCTTGATCAGGCCGACTTCGAGCGATTCGCGCAGGAACTGCGACTTCTCGAGATTGGCAATACGGAGCGGCGCCACCATGCTGCCGCGCTGCGGATAGATGTCGATCAGGCCAAGACCGGCCAGCCGGGCGAGCGCCTCCCTGACCGGCGTGCGGCTCACCCCAAGGGCTTCCGACATCGCCTTTTCCGAGATCCCTTCATGCGGCTTCAGGCGGAAGGTCAGGATCTGGTCGAGCAGAACCTCGAACGTCCTCGCCGCGACCGACGCGCCGGGGCCGGATTCGCCCAACCGCCCCTCGGTGATGGTCCGCATTCCCAAAAGCCCTGCCATCGGCAATCCCCTTAAAGGCTCTGCAGTTTCAAGCCGTTCATGAAATGCCTGCGCAAGCAGCAGCCCGGCGTTACTCCGTGCGCGGAGAACCGCCGATGCGCGCCAGCAGCCCGCCATCGACGCGCACGACCTCGCCAGTGACGAAGGAGGCATCGTCGGACAGCAGGAAGGCAACGACTGCGGCAATCTCTTGCGGCTGGGCGGTACGGCCGAGCGGATGCATGTTGTCGAGGATGCGCAGTATCTCGTCGGGGTTGTCGTTGAGCTTGACCGCATCCCGCAGCATCGGCGTGTCGACGGCGCCCGGAGCGACGGCATTGACGCGCACGCCGAGGGGCGCGTAGTCGACGGCCATCGATTTGACGAGGCCGATCAGGCCGTGCTTGGCCGTGCTGTAGGCCAGAACCCCTTCCTGGCTGGCCAGGCCCTGCACCGAGCTCATATGGACGATGGCACCGCGGCTTTGGCGCAGCAGCGGCATCGCCGCACGCGACAACAGGTAGGCAGCCTTGAGGTTGACGTTCATCACCTCGTCCCAAAGCGCCTCGTCCGTAGTCTCCACTGTTCCGTAACGCTGGATGCCGGCATTGTGGGAGAGCATGTCGAGCCCGCCGAACACGGACCGGGCAAGCTCGACGGCGCGGCCGCAGGCTTCTGTGTCGGCGGTTGAGCCAAGCACGGTGCGCACGGTCACGCCGCGCGCCGAAAGCTGCGCCGCGACCTCATCCAGCTGATCGCCCGCCCGGTCGAACAGGATAAGGTCGACGCCTTGCTCGGCCAGCCTTTCGGCGACAGCACGGCCGATGCCCATGGCTGCCCCGGTGACCAGTGCGCGTTTTCTGAATTCAGCCATTTATCCTTCCAAGAACAGTTGCCGATCGATTACCATGGTAGTCGATCGGCGCCATTTGACGCGCTCTTTTCCGCGGAGCCGGCCCAAGCGTGTCCGGCATCATGCCGATCCTTGCATGAAAGCCAGTGTTTCCGCACGCGTCGGTGCGCCAAGACGTCCGCCAAAGCGCAGGCATTTCAGGGCGGCGGCGGCGCTGGCCACTGCAATGGCCCGCTCTTCGTCCCAACCTTCGGACAGACCGAGGGCGAAGGTGCCGTGAAACACGTCGCCTGCCGCCAGGGTGTCGACGGCTTCGACCCGCGGCGACGGCAGATGACGGACATCATTGCCGCCCGGGTGCTGGAATGCGGTGCCGTTCGCCCCATCGGTGACCGCGACGAAGGCGCCGGTCCGTTCGCCGAGAATGGCGACGGCGGAACCGGCGGATATCTCCGGACCGCAAAGGATGCGCGCCGCCGGCAGTGAGGCAACGACATGCGAGGCGAGCGGCAGCAGCCGGTCGAGCACCGGTCGCGACGCGACATCGGCGTCAAGGATCGCCGGAATGCCGCATTCGCGGGCTTTAGCAAGCGCCAGGGCGGCGGCTCCGGGCCAGCGGACATCAACCAGCACGGCGTCGAACCGGGAAAAATCCGCGGGCGGAAGACGGTCGGGATCGGCTTGCGTGACGGCATCGTAGAAGGGCACGATCATGCGCTCGCCGGCGGCATCGACCAGGATCGTGGCAATGGCCGAGCGGCCGCCCTCGACCCTGCGCACAAGCGAACAGTCGACCCGCTCCGCCTCCATCTGGCCAATGACATCGCGGCCGACGGCATCGTCGCCGACGCTTGCCCATAGCCAGACCTGCCCTCCCTGGCGGCTGGCCGACGCGGCGGCGCTTGCCGCCATGCCGGCCGCGATCTGCACGGCCTCGCTTGGCAGGAACTTGCCGGTGCCGGAGGGCAGGACATCGAGGCGCAAGATCGTGTCGTAGGTGAGCGCGCCGACGCAGAGCAGGCGGGGCGCCGTCATTGCAGCCGGTAGCCGCGCTGATGGGCAATCGCCGTCATCACGCCTCTCAGTTCGGCAAGGCCGCGAAGACGGCCGATCACGGGGTAGCCGGGATGGGTGTGCCGCGCGGCGTCATCGATCAGCTCGTGGCCATGATCCGGGCGAAACGGCAGCAGCGCCGCCGGTTCGCCGGCGTCGCGGCGGCGTTGCTGCTCGTCGAGCAAGATCGAGACCACCGAGACCATGTCGACATCGCCGCTCAGATGCTCCGATTCCATGAACGAGCCGTCCGGGTCCTTGCTGACGTTGCGGAGATGCACGAAGTTTATCTTGTGCGCAAAGCGCCTGGCGATGGCGGGCACGTCATTGGCCGGGTTGGCGCCCAGCGACCCCGTGCACAAGGTGAGGCCGCTATGGGCCGATGGCACCGCGTCCAGGATAAGGGCGATGTCGTCGGCGTTCTTGACGATCCGGCACAGGCCGACGAGATCGCGCGGCGGGTCGTCCGGGTGGATCGCCAGCGTGACGCCCGCCTCTTCGGCGGCCGGCAACACGTTTTCGAGAAAACGGACGAGGTTCTCGCGCAGCCGGTCGTGCGACAGGCTCGACTGCTCGGCAACCACTTCGCGCAATTCCGCTATGTCGTAGCGCTTGAAGGCGCCCGGCAGGCCGGCCATGATGTTGGCGAGCAGACGCTCTTTTGCCGTGTCCGGCGTCGTCTCGAACCATTCGCTTGCCCGCTGGAGAACATCGGACGCATAGTCGCGCTCCGATCCCTTGCGCTGCAGCATGTAGCAATCGAATGCGGCAAGCTCGTGCATGTTCATGCGGAGCGCCCGTCCGCCGCCCGGCAGCGGCGCAGCCAGGTCTGTGCGGGTCCAGTCGAGGATCAGCATGAAGTTGTAGCAGACCGTGCGCACGCCGCAGGCGCCGAGATTGCGCAAGGTCTGCCTGAAATTGTCGTAGAGCCGGTCAAGATCGCCGCGGCCGAGCTTGATGTCTTCGTGCACGGGGACGCTCTCGACGACGCTCCATTTCAGGCCCATCGCCGGATCCGCCTCGATCAGCGCCTGGCGGTGCCTGATGGCGTCGATCGGCCAGACTTCGCCGTAAGGGATGTCGTGCAGTGCCGTCACGATGCCGGTCGCGCCGGCCTGCCTGGCATGGGCAAGCGTTGCCGCATCGCCCGGGCCAAACCATCGCCACGTCTGCTCCATTCGGCCCCCAACTGCGGAATTCCCCGATGACCGGTGGTGTATTGGATGCTACCATGGCAGTCAATCGATTGCAGTTCGGGGACCCTGCGAGATACCGTCGGGGGCGGCTTTGCTCCTTGAAAAGACTGCAACGACACCTGGCGTTCAGATCGAACGGCTACGCAAGGTCCGAGTTTCGGCTGGCCCAAATCGCGCCGCGTTCGAACATCGTGCGCATTTGCGGCACGGCGAACTCATCGGCGGTGTGGCCGAGCGCGCTATAGAAGACGCGGCCCTTGCCGTAGCGGCGCTTCCAGACGACCGGCATGACGACGCCGGCGATGAAGTCGAGATGCTCGCCGGTAAACGTCGTTGTCGCCAGCACCGCGTTGGTCGGATCGACATGCATGTAATACTGCTCAGAACGGTAGGCGAAACTATCGATGCCTTGCACGATCGGATCGTCTGGCCTGGTGATATCGACGTGATAGTCGATGATGTTGCCGGGATGGGCGACCCACTGGCCGCCGGTCATGAACTGGTATTCCGGCTCGTTGCGGAAGCTGTCGCACATCGTGCCGTGAAAGCCCGCAAGGCCGGTGCCGGCCCCGACGGCGCTGGTCAGGTTTTGCAGCTCCGGCTTTTCGATCGTCGACATGGTGATCACCGGGACAATGAGATCGAGCTTGCCCAGTTGCGGATCGGCGAGTGCCGAGGTCCCCTGCTCCAGCCGCACGTCGAAGCCGTTGCCGGTCAGCATCTCCTTGACGATTTCGGCGCTTCGGGCCGGGGTGTGACCTTCCCAGCCGCCCCAGAAAATCAGTGCCGTCTTGCTCATCGCATTATTCCCTATTCCAGAATTCCGAAAGGCAGATCGGCGTGCATCGGCGCCGGCCGGGCGCAGCCATATCTCAGGTCGATACGCTGGCCTATCTCTGCTGAAGAGATGATCGATTCCATGATTTCCAGGACATGGAGGGAAAGATCGAGGCTGGCGCGGTGTTGCCTGCCGGAGACGATCGCCTGCGCCATGTCGGCGAGGCCGAAGCCCCGGTAATTGCCGTCGCCATAGGAATGGATCTGATCGGCCACCGTCCAGTCGCCCTTGCGCTGGCTCGTCCTGACGTCGCCCTGGAACTGGTTGGGGTCGGAGACGATCATCGAGCCGGTGGTGCCGTAGAGTTCGATGTGATTGTGTTCATGCTTCCAGACGTCGAAGCTGGTGGTGATCGAAACCGCCGCCCCGTTCTCGAATGCGAGCAGGCCGGAAATATGGGTCGGCACCTCGACCTGGATGGTTTCGCCCTGGCGCGGTCCAGAACCGATGGTACGAGTGGCATAGGATGACTTCGCCTGCCCGGTCACCGACTTTACCGGGCCTAGGAGATTGACCAGGCAGGTCAGATAGTAAGGTCCCATGTCGAGCATCGGCCCACCGCCGGGCTGATAGTAGAAATCTGGATTGGGATGCCAGAGCTCGTGGCCGGGCACCTGCATGAAGGCAGAGCCGGCGACAATGCTTCCAACGGTGTCCTCATCGACCAGCCGCCGCGCCGTCTGGTGGGAGCCGCCAAGAAAGGTGTCGGGTGCGCAGCCGATACGCACGCCCTTTTCGCGTGCGGCCGCGACGAGCCGCTCCGCGTCGCTGAGCGTCGTTGCTAGCGGCTTCTCGGAGTAGACGTGCTTGCCTTGCCCGACAGCCTGCAAACCGACCGGCACGTGATGCTGCGGCGTGGTCAGGTTGAGCACGATCTCGACGCGGGGATCGGCTAACAGCGCCTCGATCGGCATGGCAGCCAGGCCGTAGGCCGCTGCCTTGGCCTCAGCTGCCGTCCGGTTGATGTCGGTGACGCCGACAATGTCGAGCACCGGGAATTGTGGCGACGCCTTCAGATAGGCGTCTGAAATGTTGCCGCAGCCAATGATGCCGACACCGATCCTCCGCATGGGCTTCTCCTCAAAAGGCGGCATTGATGAAACAGCAGAACTCGTTTGTCACCCCCTTTTCGGCCAGGCGATGTTGTCCCGTGAAAAGGATTTACCTCGAGAGCCTCAGAACCGCGGCCCGATCACAATCGCGCGCCTATGCGCGAGCCGCTTGCTTTCGAGGTCGAACGCCCGGTACTCAGCAACACTGCTTCATGTAGCTTGCTCGACATTCTTGATGCCGGCGTTGAGCACTGCACCGATTTTCACCGGTAGAAGGACGCACATGATCCGCCCACAAGGAACCATCGCACCGATCCTGACGCCGTTCGAAAACGACGGCCGCATTGCCCGCGACCTCTGGATATCACACGCCAAGTGGGTGCTGGATCAGGGAGCGCATTTCCTGTCGCCGTTCGGTACCACGGGCGAGGCGTTGTCCGTCTCGTTGCGCGAGCGCATGCAAGCGCTGGAGTGGCTGGTCGAGGCCGGCATTTCGCCAAGCCATCTGATGCCCGGCACCGGTGTCACAGCACTTGCCGAAACCGTCGAGCTGACGGCGCATGCGGTCGGTCTCGGCTGTGCCGGGGTGATGGTGCTGCCGTCGTTCTTCTATACGGCCGCCGGCGACAACGGACAGGCCCGCTACTACAGCGAGCTGATCGAACGGGTGGCGAACCCGGCGATGAGGATGATCCTCTACCACATCCCGCAGAATTCCGGCGTACCGGTGAGCCCGGCGCTGACCGCCCGGCTGAGCGAAGCGTTTCCCGATGTCGTGGTGGCCTACAAGGACAGTGCCGGTGACTGGAACAACACCGCGGCGGTCATTGCGGCAGCCCCAAAGGTCGCGGTGTTTCCGAGCTCGGAAGCACAGCTGACGAAAGGCCTCGCCAACGGTGCTGCGGGGTGCATCTCGGCGACGGTCAATCTGAATGCGGCAGCGATCCGGGCCCTCTATGACGCAACGCTGGCGGGAGAGGACATTACTGACGCGGAGGCCGGCATCAAGGCGTTCCGCAAAATCATCCAGGATGCCGGCCTCATCGCTGCGATGAAGGCGGTCCTGTCAGCACGATCGGGCGACAGGCGCTGGCTGAACCTGCGCGCGCCGCACGAGAATGCAACGCAGACCAGCGGCGAAGCTTTGCTCGCCGCTCTCGGCCCGCTAGCCGACCATATCGGCCGGAGCTGACTATCGGGCAGCGTTCAGGGCGGCAGCAGCGCGTATCAGCGCCTTGAACGCATTCTCATTTATAGCCTCGCCCTCACGGATATCGATGGCGCGCCTGGTGTTGCCTTCGAGGCTGGAGTTGAACAGGCCTGAAGGGTCCTGCAGCGAGGCGCCCTTTGCGAAGGTCACTTTCACGACGTTCTTGTAGGTCTCGCCAGTGCAGATTATTCCGGCGTGCGACCACACCGGAACGCCTCGCCACTTCCACTCCTCGACCACTTCCGGGTCGGCCTGCTTGACGAGAGCGCGGACATGCGAAAGCGTCTGGCCTCGCCAATCGCCCAGCTCGCTGATCCTCGCATCTATCAGCTGAGAGGGAGAGTTGCCTGCATTTCCTTCCATCGAGCCACTCTTCATCGTCATTGTCGCTTTCCCTAGGGTTGTTGCCGCTCGCCCGTCACATGAATACCGCTAGTCGGCACCTGGTTTGCGGGAATGACTGGCATTCCCACTCACATTCGCTCGCCCGGCAATTGGCTGGCTTGCTTCACCCAGGCGGCCAGTTGAGTTTCGTCCAGCTGGTCGTCCTGGCGGATATCGAGGTAGCGCACGTCCTTGTGCTTGGACTCGCCTGGAGGGACAGGATGCAGCGACGCGCCGCGGAAGAAAGCCAGCTTGATGTACTTTGTGAAGCAATGGAAGTTGAGGAACCAGCCTTGACCCTCTACGCCATAGAAGGGCGAGTTCCATTTGACGGCCTTGCGCACGTTGGGCACGCTGCGCACGATGAGCGCGTCGAGGCGGCGCCCGACGTCGCGTTTCCAGCCCGGCATGGCCGCGATGTAGGCTTGCACAGGGGCGTCGCCATCGGCCTTCGCTATCTGCGGGTTGCCGCCTGCGAGGAGGACCGGCTTGGCAGCGGCAGGGTTGGCGGCGGGCTTCTTCGCGACCGCCAATGACCTGATGGACGTCTTGTTGGCCATGCGTTCACTCCAATGCGCCGGTGCCCCCTGCGTTGCGCCACTTGGGAGCGTAAGGCAGCACGAACATGTACAGACCGGTAAGCAGGAGCAAGCCGAGCGGAAACAGCGGCAAAAGGTATACCCAGTAGGCGGGTTCCTTGCCTGCTCCCAGGCTGATGAAGATAGCGGCGACGACCGCCGCAAAGATAATCGACAGCCAGCGGTGGATCTGCCGAACCCATTTGTTCCAATCCATTGAGACCTCCTCTGAAGACGAACCGAAGCGGATCGGCGGCCCGTTTGGCGACTCCCGCCGGGCAGCCACGCCACTGAACGCGTGCCTTACCAGCGCGCCAGCTGGGTGATTTGAACGACATTGCCGCAGCCGTCGTTCAGCTGGGCGATGGTCGAGCCGGTTACTTCGGTCGGCGGCATGGTGAATTCGGCGCCGCGCGCTTTGATACGCTCGTAGTCGCTCTTGATGTTGTCGCTGAAGAACATGACCGCGGGCTGGCCCTGCTGGAACATGGCTTTCTGGTAGGTCTTTGCGGCCGGGTTGTCATTGAGCGCGAGTTGCAGCTCGGCACCGTCCGGCTCGTCGGGTGATGCGACGGTCAGCCAGCGAAACGGCCCATTGCTGAAATCGGCCTTCTTCGTAAAGCCGAGCGTTTCGGTGTAGAAGCCAAGAGCCTTTTCCTGGTCATCCACGTATACTTTGGTCAACTTGATCTTCATTGGCTTGCTTCCATTATCGCCCCGTCGTGTGCCGCTCTGCAGTAACAGAGCCCCTGCTTGAATAGCCGCTGGCGGATCTCAGTCCGTTCGCGCCAGAACCTGCTCCAGATCGTCAAAGAACCTCGGCCAGCCGACTTTGGCACCCCGGAAGTAAGGCTGCTGATCCTGCCGGAAGCCCGACTGCTCCATGCGCAAGCGGACCCCGGTACTCGTGGGGGTGAGGGTCCAGGAGACGACACTCTTGAGATCCTTGGTATCCCACGTGTAAGTCAGCGTTCTGTTCGGCTCGACCGTCTGGACCTGACATTCGACGGAGCCCCAGGCTGCGTGAAGATTAAAACGGTGGTCCGCGACAGGCTTGAAGTCGTTTTTCATGAGCCACTCCTCGATCAAGTGTGGTTGCGTGAGCGCGCGCCAGATCTTCTCAGGCGGATAAGCGATCTCCCGTTCGACAATAACGGAGAGTGTTTCGGTCGCCATTTCGTTCACTGGTCCATCCTTTTGAGCAGGTCTTCGAGGTCGTCGAACCGGCTCTGCCAGAACCCGGTCATCTGGCTTGTCCAGTCGATCAGGGGGGCAAGCGCAGCAAGCTGCGCGCTATAGTGGGTCTGTCGTCCTGCATGGCGGTGGCGCACCAGCCCGGCCTGTCTCAAAACGCCGAGATGTTTTGACACGGCCGGTTGCGAAATTCCGGCCTGAGCCGTCAGAGCCCCGACCGTCTGCTCTCCCTCACGACACAGCCGCTCAAAAATAGCGCGCCGAGTCGGATCGGCAAGCGTTCTGAAGAGCACATCGTGAGCGTTTGGCATTGGGATCGATAACCCTTCGGCTATTGATCGATGTATAACCACCGGGATATGTATGAGTCAAGCGGAAAGCGGCATAATTCTCGTTGCAGGAGCGATCACCTGCTTCGCTCACGCAGCCAGTTGCTCATTCGCCTTCGCACGTTAGTGCAAGGATGCCGAGCGACACGATCAGGAAGGCGATCGCCCGTTTCAAGAAGTGGAATGAGAAAATGGTCGCGCCGCGACAGTCGCAGACCTGAGGGTCGGCCTTGTGCCAAAGTACTCTGCGCTGGAATTGTCAAGCGTGATGCGCTATATGACCATCTACATAGTCAGGAGCGTGACATGGACGCGGTCAATCTGGCGGACGCCAAGGCACATCTGAGCGAACTCGTTGACCGTGTCGAGGCTGGAGATTCGATCGACATCACCCGGCGTGGCAAGCCGGTCGCCCGACTCACAGCCGTGGCCCGCCCCCGCAGGCGGATCGACGCCGTCCTGCTCCAATCCCTGACCGCAACCATGCCTCTGCAGGCTCAGGCGGCCGCCGATCTGGTGCGATCGATGCGAGATGGCGATCGCTATTGATGCTCTATCTCGACACCTCGCTGATCGTAGCAGCGCTATCCAACGAAGCCATGACCGCGCGCGTTCAAGGCTGGCTGGCGGAGCAGGACCCAGCGCAACTTGTGATCAGCGACTGGACCATCACCGAGATGTCCTCCGCCATGGCGATCAAGCTTCGGACCGGACAGATGGACCTGGAGCAGCGCGCAGCAGCGCTCGCGATGTTCAACAAGCTGGTCGCCGAGAGCTTCACCGTGCTGCCGGTGACGGGCGGGCATTTTCGGGTCGCCGCGAAATTCGCCGATCAGCATACGCTCGGGCTTCGTGCTGGCGACGCCCTGCACCTCGCGACGGCATCCGAGCATGGCGCCACGGTGCGAACCCTCGACCAGCGGCTCGCCGAGGCAGGACCGATACTCGGCGTGCCGACGCAGTTGCTGGCATGATCAAGGCTCCTTCTTCAAATGCATATGTCCCGAGTTGCCTTGATCTCGACCACTTCTGGATATACATTTCTCTAGCGTATATCTAGGAGAGGAAGTGGCATGCAGGTCGCCAAATGGGGAAACAGTCTTGCGGTCCGCCTTCCCGCCGCTGTGGTCGAAGCGCTTGAACTCAGGGAAGGCGATGAGATCGAAATCCATGTCGCTGACGCCCGCCAGCTTGGCGTCGCGCGGAAGCCCGGGCGCGAGGAGTTGCTGAAGCGTCTCCGCGCCTTCCGTGGTCGGCTCCCCGCTGACTTCAAATTCGATCGGGACGAGGCGAATGCCCGTTAGTTTTTTTGATACCAATGTCCTTCTTTATATCGCGTCAAGCGATACGGCGAAGGCTGATCGGGCCGAGGCGGCCATCGCTGCTGGCGGGGCGATCAGCGTGCAGGTTCTCAACGAACTCGCCAACGTCGCGCGTCGGAAGATGCAAATGTCATGGACCGACACGCATGCGCTGCTGACCATGCTGCGCGGCCTGTTGACGGTTCATCCGCTCACGCTCGAGACCCACGAAACAGGATTGAGGCTCGCCGAGCGGTACAGCCTTTCCACCTATGACGCGATGATCGCGTCCGCGGCGATTCACGCTGGCTGCGATACACTTTTGTCAGAGGATATGCAGCACGGAATGGCGCTCGACGATGGCTTGCGCATCGTTAATCCCTTTCGCGTTGCGAGCTGATCGGCTTATTGAAGGAGCTCGCCGCGAGCGCACTGGCTGCTTTCGGTGATACCGAGCGGCGCTTCAGGCACGGAGAGCGATGCTTCAACCACAAGCGTCGGCGCGGGCGAGGAGAAAGGCCGCTTCACGTACGTTGCGGGTGAGCTTGGCCGCCGCCTCGAATTCGGCGCGGGCCTCGGCCAGCCGGCCGGCCCGAAACAGAAAGTCGCCCCTCGCTGCCGGCAATGGCGCATAGTTGCGCAGGGCGGCGGCGCCGGCAATCTCGTCTACCAGCCGCAGGCCCGCCTCAGGCCCGAAGGCCATGCTGTGGGCGACCGCTCGATTGAGATCGACCACCGGCGAGGGCATCACTGCTCGCAGCCGGTCGTAGAGCGCTGCGATGCGGGGCCAATCGGTATCGGCCGGACTGCGCGCCCGCGCATGGCAGACTGCAAGCGCGGCTTGTAACGCATAGGGGCCATCGCCCCCGAGAGCTTCGGCGCGGGCCAGCGCGTCAAGGCCTCGGCGGATCAGCAGTTGGTCCCAGCGTGCGCGGTTTTGCTCGGTCAGGGTCAAGAGGGCGCCGTCCGGCCCGATGCGTGCGGGCAGGCGCGATGCCTGGATTTCCATCAGAGCCAGCAGGCCGAACACTTCGGCATCCTCGGGCATCAGCCCCGCCAGCATACGGCCCAGCCGTTGTGCCTCCAGGCACAGGCCCGGCCGGACAAGGTCGTCGCCGGCCGTGGCAGCATAGCCTTCATTGAAGATGAGATAGATGACCTCCAGCACCGAGGACAGACGCGCCGCACGCTCGGCACCGCGCGGCACCTCAAAGCTGAGCCCGGCCTTTCCGATCGTCTTCTTTGCGCGGACGATGCGCTGGGCGATCGTCACCTCGCTCGACAGGAAAGCACGGGCGATCTCGTCCGTCGTCAGACCGCCGATGACACGCAGCGTGAGCGCCGCGCGGGCGTCGGCCGAAAGTACAGGGTGGCAGGCTGTGAAGATGAGGCCCAGCAGCTCGTCGCCAAGATCGTCGTTGATAGCCATTTCGATCACCTCGGCCGCGCCGTTGCACTCGCCGTCAAGCTCCCGCGCGATCTCCTCATGCTTGCGCCCGCGCATCTTGTCGCGACGGATCGCGTCGATGGCGCGGCGTTTGGCGGCCGTCATCAGCCAAGCGCCGGGATTGGCCGGCACGCCGGCCTTGGACCATTCGGACAGGGCTATGACCAGGGCGTCTTGCACCAGTTCCTCTGCAAGGTCGACATTGCGCACGAGGCGGACCAGACCCGCGATGAGTCGGGCCCGTTCAATGCGAAAAATCGCTTCGATCGCCTGGTGCGTCTCGCCTGCAGTCATGCTGCCTTGTCGGCCAAAGCCATAACGGAGGCAAGCAGATTGCGGCCGACAGTCTCGGTTGCCGCTGAGCTTCTCGCGCGTTCGGTCATGGATTTCCGTGACCTCCGGCATCAGATTTTCATTGCCAATCAGCCATCTCGTACAGCGGCCGGATTTCGATCTCGCTCGGTCCCGGCATGGGATTGGGGCAGCGCTTCACCCAGGCGACCGCCTCGTCCATATCCTTGACTTCCCAAAGCCAAAAGCCGGCGACCAGCTCGCGGGTCTCGGCGAAAGGCCCGTCGATGACGGTGCGGCGGGAACCATCAAACGCAAGGCGCTTGCCCTGCGAGGAGGGCTTGAGGCCGTCGGCGTCGAGCAAGATGCCGGCATTGCGCAGCTCATCATTAAATCTGCCCATCGCCTCCTTAGCCTCGGGCGTGGGGAGAAAGCCCTTTTCGCTGTCCTCGGTAGCCTTCACGAGCACCATCACACGCATCGTCTGTCTCCTTGTTTGAGCCGGCCTCATAGGCCGGCATCGGAACGACGAACGGAGTTTAGGAAATCGACATTGTCCTGCAAATTTTTTTCGACGGTTGAGGCGCGGGACGCCAATGGCCGCTTCCGGGTCAGGAATCGCGACGGTGCGATATTGAGATTGGGCGCTTGACGGGCGCCCGAGTCACAAGCTCGAACACGAGTTTCATGAACGCCTTGATCGGGCGAAGCTCCTGCTACCCTTCAGACGGCCGCGAATGAACCTGTGAACCGGCTTGTGATCGGCAATCCGTAGCGGCATCAGGCGTCATCCGGCTGAAACTCCGTCTTCCGAGACGATCCCCGCGCCCAGCCGCGTTCGTTGCGCTGCTCTTGGACCTGACACGCATGAGTGACCCGCCTAAACCATTTCGGGACGTTTTGAAGCCTCGCGGATCGCCTTGTGCACGCTGCGCTGCAAATCCATGAAAGCCGGGGTTTCCATGACCTCTTCCCGGCGCGGGCGCTCGATGTCGACATTGAAGGTCTGCATGATGCGTCCCGGGCCGATCCCCATCACAACGATGCGGTCCGACAGGTAGACCGCCTCTTCCACATCATGGGTGACGAAAAGCACGGTCAGCCTGTGCTCCTCCCAGATCTGCGTCAGGAGTTCCTGCATATGATGCCTGGTCAAGGCATCGAGCGCGCCAAAGGGCTCGTCCATCAGAAGCATTTTGGGTCGATAGGAAAGAGCACGCGCTATAGCCACACGTTGCTTCATGCCGCCCGAAAGCTCAGACGGATAGCGATTGGCGCTGTGCGGGAGCTTGACCAGATCGAGATGCTCGCGTGCTATCCTGCGGCAGGTCGCGCGATCATGACCCGCGGCCTTGAGCGCGAACTCGATATTCTGCTGCGCCGTCAGCCAGGGAAGCAGGGTGTAGGACTGGAAGACGACGCCGCGGTCGAGACCCGGCTGCAGGATCGGCGAGCCATCGATGGCAAGATCTCCCGCGTCGAAATCCTGCAGTCCGGCAACGATCGACAGCAGCGTGCTCTTGCCGCAACCCGACGTGCCTACCAGCGAGACGAACTCGTTGTCGGCAAGATCGAGATTGATATCGCGCAACACTTCCGTGCGCCGCGCGCCCGTGCCGAAGCTCTTGTGGAGACCTTTGATCCCCAATTTGGGCAAACTCATCGGCCCGGCCTCATTGCACGTGGCCCTCCTGCCGGAACAACACTTTTCCCAGTGCCTTCATGACCTGGTCGGTGATGAGACCAAGCACGCCCAGCAGCAGGATGTAGCCGATGATGGTGTTTGTCTGGAAATAGCGCTGGGACACGGTGATGCGGTAGCCGAGGCCTGATGTCGCCGCGACAAGTTCCGCCAACACCAGCCAGGTCCATGCCCAGCCGAGACTGATGCGCAGCGTATCCCAGATGCCTGGCAAGGCGCTGGGAACCACGATGCGCGTCAGGATCTTGCGATCCGGCAGGCCGAGCGTCCTGCCAAGGCCAATGAAATCAGCGGGAACCCGCTTCACATTGTCCATGATCATCAGCACCTGCTGGAAGAAGGTGCCGATGAAGATGATCAGGAACTTCTGCGCATCGCCCGTCCCGGACCACAGGATGGAGAGGGGCACGAACGCGACCACCGGCATGTAGCGGATGAAATCCACAAGCGGCTCGATCGCCGCTTCCCAGGTCCGGAAGCTGCCGATCAGCACGCCAATCGGAATCGCCAGGGCCGAGGCGATGAGGAAGCCAATGGAAATACGGTATATCGAGGTCCTGAGATCCAGCCACAGCGTGCCGTCACCCGCGAGCTTGCCGAGTTGGGTCACCACGCTTCCCGGCGAGGGCAGGAAAATCGGCTTTACCAGCCCCAGCCCCGTTGCCGCCCACCAGGCGAGGCCGAGGCCGGCAAAGACGGCCACCGCTATCATCAGGAAGCGCGAGCGTGCGATAGGCGCGCCGATCCCGGAGGATCGGCGACGGCGCATCGGCTGTTTGGTCACCGGCCCCGGTGCTGCGTGAGACGGGCTTGGCTTGGTCGCACGCTGCTCGGACATTTGCGTCACCACCGCGAGCCGGCCCTCGTCATTTCGCGGCCTTGACGAATGACGGGTCGATCATCTGCTCCGGCGTCACGTCCGCCTGAAGCAGCCCGGCGTTCTTGGCGGCCGCCTCGACATCGGCGAATGTCTTGGTGGAAAATTCGCCCGTCAGCGCATCCTTGTTTTCGGCGAGAGTATAGTAACGCACGCCATCAAAGGCGGTGTTGAGGTCTTCGACGCTCGAACCGACCGCCTTGGAGATGATCGCCCGGCCGTCGGGCGTGTCGGCGTTGTAGGCCTTCAGGGCCGCATCCCAGGTCTTGATCATGGCAAGCACCTGGCCGGGACGCGACTCGATCACCTCATCGCGCACCACGAACACGTCGCTGATCAGGCCGGGATCTTCGCCCGCGGTGAAGAGCAGCTTGACATCCTTGTTCTGCGCCCTGGCCGCGGTGAGATAGGGCTCATAGGTAACCGCGACCGGCACCTGGCCAGCGATCAACGCACTGCCGGCATCCGCCGCCGGCATCGGAACCGGCTGGACATCGGCGATGGACATGCCGTTCTTGGCCAGCGCGTATTTGAGCAGGATGTCGCTCGTCGTGCCTTCCTCGAAAGCGACCTGCTTTCCCTTGAGGTCAGCGACGGAGGCGATGTCCTTGCCGGCGATCATGGCGTCCGCCGTCATGCTGACGTCGAGCAGAAGCACGATCTTCACCGGCAGGCCGGCCGCAACCATGCCCATGGCCGTGTGGGTCGCGATATTGGCGGCATCGAGCTGGCCGCTGGCCAAGGCGGCGTTGATGTCCTTGTCCTCGGCGAAGTTCACGATCTGTACGTCGGACAGCCCGTTTGCCTTGAACAGACCCTTGGCTTCGGCGACGTGCCACTGGCCGTAGCCAAGCCATGGCTCGATGCCGATCTTGAATGTTCCTGCCTCAGGCGTCGCCGGAATGGTTGTATCGGCCGCGTAGGCCGCCGGGGCGAACCCGACGGCAGCAACCATAACGAGTGCCCGAAATTGTCCTGCTAGGTTACGCATCGTCTTGTTCCCCTTGATGATCAGGCCGCTTTTTTTGAACCAAACATCCGGCCTGGTGAGAATGCGGGCTTCTGCTCTTGCGGCACCGTGCCTCGGCATCTTAGCGTCAGTTCAACCGAAGTGCGACGACACTTCAACGTCAGCAACAGCGGATGTCAAGGCTAAATACATACATGCATATACAAGTCAGACCTCTCTGAATCGCTTCACTGCGATCAGGTTTTTTTGGACGGAGAATACCGACTGCCAAGCGAGTAGCGGCTTCCAACGTAAGTCAGCTTGCTGATCGTGGCAACGACGGCGCCCGTCCATGTCCGGCGATGCAGAAGCAGGCAGCAGCTGCCGGCATCGATGCCCAGATGCCGCGCCGTTTCGGCATCGGCAGGGGTCGCCGAAATGATATGCTCGACCTCCGTCACCGGGGTTTTCTGCATGAGATAGTCGTAGGTTGCTGTCCTGGAAAAATCCTGCTTGTCATAGTCGGGTATCAGGCCCGGGTTGACGAAGCGCTCTTCCAGTTGCACAGGCAGGTCGTTCTCGAAGTTGACGACAATGGAATGATAGATCGACGCGCGCTTTGCGAACTCGAACGAAAGCGCGAGTTCCTTTGTCGGCATGATCTCTTCGAGGACGATAACCGCGGAGCGATGCCTGTTTCCCCGCGCGACAATTTCCGCTGCGATGTTGTTGATTTCGATCAGTGCGGATTGCGGTCGAGGTGGCGCGATGAATGTGCCGACGCCCTGGAGCCGGATCAGAAAACCCGCAGAGGTCAACTCCCGCAAGGCACGATGGACCGTCATCCGAGACACGCCGAGTGTCGCCACGAATTCATTTTCGGACGGCAGCTTCCGATCCTTGCTCCATCGCCCCGTTCCGATGTTCGTCAGGATGTAGTCCTTGACCTTCTCGTAAAGAGGGCTGGCGGTGTCGGGCAAAGTGATCATTTCAAAAATCCTTTCCGGCAACGTTCGGAAATCACACGCGCCCGGCAGACCGCATCCGGATGATTGTTTTCAAGCTATCGCCCTGCCCCGCCAACAGCCGCTCATAGGCTGCGGGAACATCATCCAGACCGATCTCGCGGTCGATCAGTTCGACCATGGGCTCGGTCAATTCGCCGAGCATCCGGATGGCGTCGGGAAGCTCATCTGCAAAGGCGTGGCATCCCAGCAATGTGATTTCGCGTTCAACCAGGATGTTGGGATCGATATCGAGGCGCCCATGGAATATGCCGACCATCGCAACGGTGCCGCCGGCATCGAGAACGCCGAGCAGCTGGCTGAGTGCTGCGATACTGCCGGTCGCTTCGACGGCAGCGAGCAAGGGGGCATCCGCGGTCGCCGCGGCAATGGCGTCCCGGTTCAAGTCGACGATGCTGGCGTCTGTCACCCGCGCCACCCGGGCGCATCGGCCAGGGTTGCGATCGGCGACGAGCACGGTACCTGCGAAGGTTCGAGAGAGCAGCAGCGCGGCAAGACCGCCAATGGTGCCGCAGCCGACGACAAGAACGGAGCCGACCGTTTTCGGCAGACGCCGCACTGCATGCAACGCTACAGCCAGCGGCTCGGCCATCGCCGCGACCCGTTCGTCAAGCGCGGTATCGACGACGTGCAGCAGGCGTGCGGGCAGGACCGCTTGTTCGGCAAATCCGCCGTCGCATATTTCGCCAACAAAGCCCAGCGACGTGCAAAGATGCCGCCTGCCTGCATGGCATTGCGCGCACTCTCCGCACCAGAAGCGGGAATCGGCGACCACTCGGTCGCCAACAGCGACGGTATCCACGCCCTCGCCGATGGCGATCACCGTGCCTGTCAGTTCATGGCCTGCCGTCGAAGGCGACCGGCTTATCCACTGGCCCGTGCGGAAGTTGTGGAGATCGGAACCGCAGATGCCTGCGGCATCGACCCTCAGCTTCACCCAGCCCACCTCGGGAGCGCCTGGCGCGGCGATGTTCTCGACGCGCAAGTCGCCGGGTCCATGGAGTCGTGCCGCCCTCATCATCATCGTTTCCGCTCAGCCGGCGAGATAGCGATCGCGGATCTCCGAAACCGCGTTCTCGTGCGAGCTGAACCCTTCGTAACGGGCGAGCCTGCGGGCATGCAGTGCGAGTTCCGGATAGGCGGCCGAGGTCACATAGCCGACTGATGATCTCTTGACGAAATCCGTCACAGAAAGCGGTCCGAAGGTTCGCGCCCACCGGCTGGTCGGCAGCACCGCATTGGGCCCGAGGACGAAGTTGGCGAGGGTCACCGGGGTATGCGGCCCCATGAGGATCTCGGCGGCTTCTGTGATACGTCCGAGATGCGCAAATGGCTCCGTTGACAGAATCTCGAGATGCTCCGGCGCATAGTCGTTGATGAAGCGGTAGCTGTCCTCCAGCGATTCGGTCAGCACAATACCGCCGCGTTTTCCGGTGAGCACGGCGCGCGAGAACTCCACGCGCTGTTCGGTCATCCGGGACCAGTGTTCCGGTATCGCAATCAACGCGGCTTCGGCGACCTTGCGGCTGTGCGTCACCAGATAGGCGGACGAATCCGGCCCGTGCTCGGCCTCGATCAACAGGTCAAGAGCGGCCAGGCCGCCGTCGATGCTGTCATCGGCAAAGATGATCGCTTCGGACGGACCGGCGGGGAGACCCGTGTTGACGATCGGGGACAACACGCTCTTTGCCGCCACTACCCACGGGCTCCCCGGTCCGACGATCTTGACGGCGGGCTTCACAGTCTCGGTTCCATAGGCGACAGCGGCAACCGCATGGGCGCCGCCGCACTTGTACACGGTCTCCACGCCGGCGAGGCGGGCGGCAACCAGCGTCGCGGCATCGACGGAACCATCCGAAGTCGCAGGCGTCACGATCGCGATCTGCGGAACCCCGGCAATCACCGCTGGAACCGAGGTCATCATCGTCACCGAGGGGAAGGCGCCTTTGCCGCGCGGAACATAAAGCGCAACCGAAGCGATCGGTGTGTATCGGTCACCCGCATAGGCGCCAGGCCGAACTTCCTTGAGCCACATCGTCTCCGGGCGCTGCTCCTCGTGGAAATGCCTTATGTTCTCGATGCCAAACCGGATACTCTCCACGACATCCTTGTCGACCTTGTCGAATGCCGCATCGAACTCCGCTTCCGAAGCTTTCAGTCCACCGTCGGCAACATCGGCTTTGTCGAGCTCGCGCGCAAACCGGAGCAAGGCCGCGTCACCTTCATTCTTGACGGCCTGGATGATTGGACGGACCTTTTCGATGAAGGAAGACAGATCTCCTTCGGCGCGTTTAAGTAAATTGGCGCGCTGATCGACACTGAGGGATGACAGGCGGTGGAAGCTGACGTCAGACATGGCGGCTCCTTTTCTTAGTACGCAATCACGGTTAGCGCTTGTCGATCACTTCTGGGACACGTCTCCAGTCCCTGAAGCCTTCAAATCGATGCGAGAAAGCCTCCATCCACGGGAATGGACTGGCCCGTTATGTAGGCTGCCGCATCCGAAGCGAGGAACACCGCGATTCCGTGCAGGTCCGAGAGATCACCAAAACGGCGCTGCGGAATCTTGGCGAGCATCGATTGCTGCCATGCCTCGTTGCTGTAGAACACGTCTGTCATCGCTGTCCTGAAATAGCCAGGCGCGATGGCGTTGACCCGGATCCCGAGATCGGCCCACTCCGCCGCAAGCGCCCGCGTCATGCCGAGGAGGCCTGATTTCGACGAGCCGTAAGGCACCGCCGTGGGAATCCCGACCTCGGAGGTCAACGAGCAGAGATTGATAATGACGCCGGGCCGTCCGGCGTCTCTCATCTGCCGCGCGGCGGCTTGGGCGCAGAAGAAGGCGCCTTTGAGATTCGTATCGACAATCCTGTCCCACAAGGCCTCGTCGACATCGAGCGAGGGGCGGACCTCTTCCACACCCGCATTGTTGACGAGAATATCGAGACCTCCGAGCAGGCTGCCGGCCTCGGCTGTCGCCGCCCGGCATTGGTCGACATCGGTGACGTCCAGGGCGATGGCATGCGCGGCCCCGCCGGCAGTGCGGATGGCGGCCACCGTCTCCTCGAGCGAGGCCACGCTGCGCGCCGTGATCGCGACGTCGGCGCCGGCTGCGCTGAGCGCCTCGGCGATGCTGCGCCCGATGCCACGGCTTGCGCCGGTTACAAGCGCCTTCCTGCCTGACAGGTCGAAGAGAGATGCGTTGCGCATGTCATCCTCCTTGGTAATGTCGCGCTTGGACCGATCGCGTCGAGACTATCCGAATGCAGCTTATCTATACAAGCATGTACATCATGGCGGTAGTGCGCCATGCGGAACTTTGCTTGTCAGAGCGGCAGCGTATTGGCCGGCATCGGACCGGTCTGCGCGGTTCGCCGCAGCCCATCTGGAGTTCATCGGGAGGATAGATGAAGCGCGCAGTAGACCACGACGCGATGAGCGTGGTTGGTTATACCACCCCCTGGAGTGCCAAAGCAGGCCAGCAGATCAACCTCAGCCTGTCATGCGATCGGCCGATAAAGGCCACACGAATTTGCCGACTCGACAAGCCGGCTCCGGAATTTCTGGCCTGGCCCATCGAAGCGGTGGGTGAACCACGGCATCGGCATTTCGACCAAGGGTCGTTCCTGTTCGTGCGAGCCGGCGAACTGGCCAAAGTACAAGCCGTCCACGGCATTCGTTTTGAGCTGTTCCTCACGCGCAACGGAGGTGCGCGTACGATCCTGGAAGCAGGCGCCCTCAAGCTGCGCCTCCGCGACGGCGCATTTGCCCTGGAAATCGGCGGCGAAACCTTTGTCGAGAGGAAGGCGCCAACTGGTGTGTGGCTCACTGTCGAGTTGGATCTGCGGCAGGAGCAGCCGCGTCTGCGGATCAAATCGCATGATCTCCTCGCGCCTTACGAACTTCGTGAAGGTTTTGGCAGCCCTGCGCGGAACCTTCAAGCGCACGGCATCCATTTCGGCGCAAGTGCTACTCACCACGAACCTACCCTCAACGCGAAATTTGCCGCGATCCGGCTCGAGACACCGCAGGGGACCATTGCCTGGGATTTCCCGACGCTGTTACCAACGCAGCCGATCCTGTCGTCGGGCAGAGCAGATCCGCTGCTCCTCGATGTGATCAATCAGCCAGCCTTCTGCATGACTTCGGCACGCTGGGACGGATCGAGCTTCGAACCTCGCTTCGTGCCGTCGCACTACGACGCTATCCATTGCCACGACGACGACATCGGCCCGCTTGAGTGGCCGGCATCGCACTGCGTGACAATCCCTGAAAACGCACGCCCAGGCGTCTACGCGTTCCAGATCGAATGGGAGGATAGCTACGAACGCGTGGTGTTCTTCGTCACCTCATCACAGGTTTCGTCGCCGCTGTTGTATCTCGTGCCGACGGCCACCTATCTCGCTTATGCGGACGAATATCTCCCAGATCATCTTTATGAATGGAAAAGCGACGACCGGGGACATCGCTTCGCGGTCGCCAACAATCTGAAGTCTCTTTACGACTACCACTCCGACCTTAGCGGCGTTTCTATCTGCTCCTACAAAAAGCCGAAAGTGACGCTCAGGGACGATTACGATTATCCCCTCTGCGGCTGCCCACACAATTTGCCGGTCGATCTGCACTTCCTCCGATTCTGCCACGACAATGGAATCGTGTTTGACGTCATGACCGATCATGATTTGCACGAATGCGGTATAGACGGTCTGCGTGGACACCAAGCGGTCGTCACCGGCAGTCATCCCGAATATATGTCGATCGAGATGGAGCAGGCGCTGCGGCAGTTTGTGGCCGAAGGCGGCAGCATCGCCTATCTCGGCGGAAACGGCTTCGCCGCCACTGTGGCTTTCAAGGACGATCTGATGGAGCTGCGGCGCTCGCCGCTGGAGGCCGGCCGCACGTGGGACGGCCCGGTCGCCGAACAAGCGCTGTCGATCACCAACGAACCAGGCGGCTATCTCCGCTCCCGTGGCCGCGGCGAATTCTCGCTGATCGGTGGCGCGATCTCACTGATGGGATTCGAAGGCGCACGCCCCTTCACGCGCACTGACGAAAGCCATGAAGCAGGATGCGCATGGCTGTTCGAAGGCGTTGAAAATGCGACCTTCGGTTCGGACGGCATCGTGCTGGGCGGTGCCGCGGGCTACGAAGTGGATGCGACGGATCCAGCCCTCGGCACATCCGCGGACACCGTCGTGATCGCGCGTGCGACGGGATTTCCCGACAGCTTCTTCCAGGATCCGACGCGCTGGTGCGAGGGCGGGGATACGCAACGCATCGCCCGCCGCTGCGCCGAAATGACCCTGCGAAAGCTCGCAGCAGGCGGCTTGATCTTTTCGGCAAGCTCGGTTGCCTGGTGCGGCGCGCTGCCAGCCGCAGGCGCCATGAACGATGTCGGCAGGATCACGTTTAATCTGCTTAACCGCCTCGGCGCGACGAAAGGAGAACCCGGCCGAGAAAATCGATAAGCTGATTGGTCTCATTACGAGAAAGACCGCATCCTCAAGTCGCTGAGCCCAGCCTTCAACCGCGCAATGCGGCCGCGACGAGGCTTTGCATCGAAGTGGTCGGACGACCGATCAGCCGCCCGAGGGCGCCTCCGTCATCGAACAACGCTCCGCGTGAGGCTGCGGCGTCGGTATCGGCCAGAAGCGCAGCGAGGTCGGCCGGCAGCCCGGCCCCCGCCAACACATCCTGATAGGCGGCTTGGGAAAAATCGTTGTAGGCGATAGCCTTGCCCGACTGCCGCGAGACCTCCGCCGCAAGCTCGGCGAGCGTAAAGGCTTGGTCTGCGGCGAGCTCGTACGTCTTTCCCGCATGGTCGTCGGTCGTCAGCACCACGGCTGCGGCCTCGGCATAGTCCCGCCGTGCTGCGGACGAGAAACGCCCGTCTTTCGCGGCGCCGACGAAGGCGCCGTGCTCCAGAGCCGCCGGAAGCGCCAGCAGATGGTTCTCGGTGTACCAGCCATTGCGCAGGATGACGGCGGGAACGCCCAAGTCCGCGATGACCTCCTCCGTCTGCCGGTGCTCGATTGCGAGCGTTGCGGAAGACGTGTCGGCATGCAGCATGCTGGTGTAAGCGATCAGCGAAACTCCGGCGCGTTGGGTTGCCTCGATCACCGCCCGATGCTGCGGCAGGCGGCCGCTGACCTCGGTCGACGAAATCAGTAGCAGTTTCTGGACGCCGGCGAAGGCCGGGGCGAGCGTGTCGGGACGGTCGTAGTCCGCCTCCCTTACGATCACACCGAGCTCCGCCAGATCGCTGGCCTTTGCCGGATTGCGAACCGCCGCGACGATCCGGTCGGCGGGAATGGTCTTCAGCAGTGCCTCGATCACGAGACGGCCAAGCTGTCCTGTTGCTCCAGTTATTGCATACATCGTTCAGTCCATTTCGTGGTTGTGTGATTGGAGAGCCTTCGAATAGCGGCCATCGTTACCATTGGAAACCACGTATCTTGCGGTTACCGCCATTTTCCGGTAACCAACTGGAAACTCCTCGAGAAGGGTGTGCGATGGTTCTCAAGGCGCGAAAGAAGGTGAAGGCTCCCCCCGGCTGCCCCATGTCGAGATGCATGGCGCTGCTTGGCGGCTGCTGGACACCCGAGGTGCTCTGGTCCCTGAGCGAAGGCCCGCGTCGGTTCTCGGAACTCCGCCGCGATATCCCAGCCGTTTCGGCGAAGGTACTGACCAGCAGACTGCGGGATCTCGAGGAGCGCGGCGTCCTCGGTCGCAACGTGATGGCGACCTCGCCGCCGACGGTGGAATATGAGCTGACCTCGTTGGGGCAGGAGCTGCTGCCGGCTATCAGGTCTATCGTGGAGGTCGGGTCGCGCCTGCTGCTCGGTGATTCTGTTCTTTAGAGAATCGCGAGCACATCAGAGAATCGCGAGTTTGTGGCGTCGACACTACTTTCGGCCTGCGCTTAACAGCGAGGATGACGCTTGATGTGCGTGTTGATCTGGTGGTGGAGCAGTTCCGCCCGCCCAGGTCAGCGTTCAAAATAGATGGCCAACCTTAGCCTCGGGTCATCATTTCGGACTGAAAGATACGGAGCGCCAAAGGGTGGTAATGCGCAGTGACTTGGGCCCTCCAGGAGTCTAAGCTAGCATGCTTCTGCCAGCACGAAGAAAAAACCGCCGCATGCCCCGCTTTCTTGCCGTCTACACCATGAAGCCCGAAGACCTCGCCCGCTTTCGCAGCCTGCCTAAGCCCGAGCAGGATACGATTGATGCCGTCGGCTTACAGCTGTGGGCGGACTGGGAGGAGAGAAATGCCGCATTTTTCCCCGATCGCGGCGGCATGGTCGGTAAGACGAGGCGCGTTACCAGGGACGGCATCGCCGACGCCGTGAACCCTTTCTGCGGCTATATTGTCGTCGAGGCCGATACCATCGATGCCGCCGCCCGCCTGTTCGAGAACCACCCGCATTTCACCGTCTTCCCAGGAGACGGCGTGGACATCATGCCCTTCCTCACCGACCCTGCTCCGACTTGAACATCCGCTAATCGCTTGCGATTTACCAAAAGGGGCGGCCGGCAACGCAGCCCACTCGGTCTCCCCTTGCACGCCGCCAGCCCGTCTGTTAAATACTGAACCATATGGTTCAGTATTTAATGCCCCACCTCGATGCCTCATTCGCCGCGCTCTCGGACGCCACCCGGCGCGGCGTTTTGGAGCAACTCGGACGAGCAGACGCCTCGATCACGGACCTTGCCGAAAAGTTCCACATGACCCTCACGGGCATGAAGAAGCACGTCGGCGTCTTGGAGAAGGCGGGGCTCGTCACCACGGAGAAGGTTGGGCGCGTGCGGACCTGCAAGCTTGGCCTACGCGCACTGGAGGAAGAGGCGGCATGGATCGAGAGGCACCGCCAGCTCTGGGACGCACGCTTCAACGAGTTGGACAAGGTTGTCGAGGAATTGAAACGGAAGGAGAAAGTCGATGGACGAAACAAGAGCTAGTGAGCCCACCCCCATGCAGAACCGCACGATGGTGGAACGGAAGTCCGACCGGGAGCTGGTCGTTACGCGAACCTTTGACGCGCCGGCACGCACCGTGTTCGAGGCTTGGACCAAGCCCGAGCTGTTCATGCGGTGGTGGGCACCGAAGTCGATGGGCATGTTCCTGCGTTCCTGCGAGATGGATGTTCGTGTCGGGGGCAGGTACCGTTTGGTATTCGGCCACGATGCCTCAAACCCTGACGAGTTCTTCGGTAGGTATATCGAAGTGACACCGCACTCGCGCCTCGTCTGGACCAATGACGAAGGTGGTGACGGTGGACCCATCACCACGGTGACCTTCGAGGAAATAGGTGGCAAGACGCTGCTGGTCATGCACGAGCTCTATCCCTCAAAGGAAGCTCTCGACGCTGCCGGCACCGGGGCGGCGGATGCGATGGGCGAGACGTTCGAGCAACTGGACGAGCTTCTCGTCACGCTAGGCGCGAGCGTGCGACGGTGATGAAGTCGTCGATCTCCCGGTCGGCAGCCTGGATCTTCAACTAGGCGGAAGAGAACCCCGACGAGATCGTCGCCGCCCTCTGTGAACCTACGAGGCCAATCATCAAACTCATTGAGGTTTCGCCAACTATCGGGACCAATCGAGTGATTTTCGCACCTCGCGACGTTCGGCGACGCGCTCAGGTCGTCTCAAAAAGGACCGTCACCGCCCCAGCTAAGGCATTAGCCAGAGGCCATAGCGATCGACAAGTAACCGGTGTTGCACACACTCTGCCGCAGGCGGTGTGTTGTGAGCGCTGGCGTCCACTCGATTCCTGCCGAAATTCCGGCTAGCTTGGGCGATAGATGGCTCAGTTCTGGTCGGTGAATCATAATCAGACCGCCCGTCAAGAGATTGATGGGCAGCACTTTTGGTCCCCCAAGACCGAGAGCAATGGCGCGCGAAATGAGTTCTACAACAACATGCGCCGTGCGACGCCCGGTGACCCTGTCCTTTCGTATACCGATCAAGCAATTGACTATATGCGCAGGATAGCGGAATTCGCTTTCACCGCTCGGAAACCAATCAAGTTCGGAGAGGCCTTATTGGAATCAAGAGCGATGACTTCTGCCGATCTTTTGGACACCGCTTTCCCCTTCGATCCCCAAAACAACAACAGGGAGTCTCGACCCGCTCCCGCCGAGGCGATATTCGCCAATCCATCTAGTTTCGGACTCAGGCAATCAGAAAGTTATCTGACAGGCATTCCACAGAAGTAATACAAATTGAAAATCGCGGCCTCATGTTTCAAAACCAGGATGGTTTCGAAGCCGGCGGGTCGCTCACGGTCCTCAAAGCGAGAATTCTAAGAGACGTTCAACAATGACCCAGCACGCAGAAAACGCTCGAATTCTCATGTACAGCCACGACACGTTCGGGCTCGGCCATTTGCAGCGCTGCCGGACTATCGCGCATTCGCTGGTCGAGGATTTCCGCGGACTTCAGGTGCTTATCATTTCGGGTGCGACTATCGCTGGCGCCTTCGACTACCGCGCCCGTGTCGACTTCGTGAAGATCCCCAGCGTCATCAAGCTGCGCAACGGCGAATACACCTCGCTGGAAAAGGACATCGATCTGCATGAGACGCTAAGGATGCGCCAGTCGATCATCCGCCATACAGCTGAGACCTTCCGGCCGGATATCTTCATCGTCGACAAGGAACCGCTCGGCCTGCGCGGTGAGATCGAGGACACGCTGTCCTACCTCAAGACGCGGGGCACCACTCTCGTGCTTGGCCTGCGCGAGGTAATGGATGCGCCGCATCTGCTCGAAGCAGAGTGGGCACGCAGGGATGTGATGCGCAAGATAGGCCTGTTCTACGACAAGGTCTGGGCCTATGGCCCGCCGGATTTCTACGATCCGTTGACCGGCTTGGATGTGCCGCCGGCTGTCAGGGCAAAGATGAGGTTCGTCGGTTTCCTGCAACGGAGCCTGCAGCGGAACGAGTTGCCCGGCCACCGGCCCGAGGGCGACTATATCCTCGTTACTACCGGTGGCGGCGGTGACGGCGCCGAACTGATCCACGACGTCATCGATGCCTATCAGCAGGATCCGCAATTGCAGCATAGGGCCCTGATCGTGCTTGGGCCTTACATGCCGGCGCGCAAGCGCAACAAGCTGCTCAAGAAGGGGTCCAAGATCCCCTACATCAAGATCATCGAGTTCGACAACCGCATGGAAGACCTGATTGCCGGCGCCAAGGCGGTAGTGGCGATGGGCGGTTACAACACCTATTGCGAGATACTGTCTTTCGACAAGCCGGCGCTGATCGTGCCGCGCGTCGAGCCCCGCCAGGAACAACTGATCCGCGCTCGGCGCGCAGCCGAACTTGGCCTCATCGAGATGCTTTTGCCGGAGGAAGCCAAGGATTCCCAGCGGTTTGCCGATGCACTGGTGGCGCTGCCGGACCGGCCCCACCCATCACAGAGCAATCCGCATCTGACGCTGGAAGGGCTGCCTCATATTTCCGAAATCGTCGCGGAACTGCTCGACCGGCGGGCCGGCCATCACCTTTCGGTCATTGAAGGAATGACCTGAGTTGCAACATCGCAAGATCGTCGTGGTTCTGAAGGGCTATCCGCGGCTGTCCGAAACCTTCATCGCGCAGGAATTGCTCGGTCTGGAGCGTGCAGGGTTCGACCTGATACTCGTCGCGCTCAGGCGGCCGACCGACGAAAAACGCCACCCCGTGCATGACGAGATCAAAGCGCCGGTCCATTATCTGCCGGAATATCTGCATGAAGAGCCGCTGCGCGTGCTTCGCTCGCTGTTTGCCTATCTGCTGCGGCCGTGCTTCTGGCGCACGCTCGGATCGCTGGCTGCCGATCTCCCCCACGACTTTACGCGCAATCGCGCGCGCCGCTTCGGGCAAGCGCTCGTGCTGGCGGCCGAATGGCCGGAAGACGCGGGCTGGCTGCATGCACATTTCGCGCACACACCGGCATCGGTGACGCGCTATGCCAGCCAGCTTCGTGGCCTGCCCTGGACCTGCTCGGCCCATGCCAAGGACATCTGGACTTCGGCGGACTGGGATCTGGCCGGCAAGCTTTCCTCGGCGCGCTGGACGGTCACCTGCACGAAAACCGGCTTCGACCGTCTGAAAAAACTCGCTAACGGCAACTCGTCTATACATCTGAGCTATCATGGGCTCGACCTTGATCGCTTCGGCAGTTTCGGCGAGGCGCGAAAGCAGCATGACGGCTCGGCGCCGGACGAACCGGTTGTCGTTCTGAGTGTCGGGCGCGCCGTTGAAAAGAAAGGTTACGATACGTTGCTGCAGGCCCTTGCCCTGTTGCCCGGTGATTTGGCGTGGCGTTTCGAGCATATCGGCGGCGGCGAGGAACTGGAGCGGTTCAAGGCGCTGGCGCAAAAGCTCGGACTGGATGGTCGCGTCTCTTGGAAAGGCGCGCTTGCGCAGGAGGAAGTGCTTGAGCACTACCGCCGCGCCGACATCTTCGCCCTGGCCTGCAGGATCACCGCAAATGGCGATCGTGACGGTCTGCCGAATGTTCTGGTGGAGGCGGCCAGCCAGCGGCTTGCCTGCGTGTCGACCGATATTTCCGGCGTGCCGGAGCTTTTATCGCCGGATGAAACCGGGCTGCTGGTTCCGACGGAAAACCCAATTGCCCTGGCACAGGCGCTGGAGCGCCTGATCCGTGATCCCGTACTGCGCGCCCGCCTCGGCGACGCCGCAGAGCGGCGCGTGCGCGGCAATTTCGATCATATGGCAAGCATTGGACAGCTCAAGGAACTGTTCGAGCGGGAGTGGCGGGCCGCCGAATGAAGCGGCTGCGCGCTTTCTTCTATGTCCAGCACCTGCTCGGCATCGGCCATCTTGCGCGCGCCAGCCGCATTGCGGCGGCTCTGGTCGATGACGGGTTTGACGTGACCGTCGTGACCGGCGGAGCGCCGATCGCCGGGTTTCCGGGACTCGGTGTAAAATCTGTAATCCTGCCACCTGTCACCTCCGGTGATGAAGGATTTTCCGGACTTGTCGACCTGGAGGGCAACCCGATCGACGATGATTTCAAGAAATGGCGTTCAGAGATGCTGCTGCAGGCATTCCGGGATTGCAGGCCTGATATCGTCATTCTCGAGGCGTTTCCATTTGGACGCCGACAGATGCGTTTCGAACTCTTGCCGCTGATCGAGGCCATCGACGCGACGTCGCCCAGACCGCTGCTGGCGACGTCCGTCCGTGACATCCTTCAGGAGCGCGTCAAGCCGGGCCGAAACGAGGAAACGGTCGATCTCATCAACAGGCATTTCGACCTTGTTATGGTCCACGGCGATCCGGCGTTCGCAACCATCGACAAGACATTTCCGCTGGCTGGGACGATCAGGGCCGAGGTCACCTACACAGGGCTCGTTGCCGCGCCGCCCTCACCCGCGGCCTCCGAGCGCTTCGACGTTCTGGTGTCGGTTGGCGGCGGGGCTGCCGGAAAGAGCCTTGTCAGCTCCACGATCGCAGCGGCGCGGAATGCCAACAACGCTCGGAAATGGTGTTTGATCACCGGCCCAAACCTGCCGAAAGACGAATTTGACGCGATCGCACGCGATGCCACGCCGGGCCTGTCCATCTTCCGGTTCCGCGAGGATTTCGCCAGCCTGCTGACAGGCGCCCGCCTGTCAGTCTCGCAGGCGGGTTACAACACGGTCTGCGATGTCCTGCGCGCGGGTTGTCGCTCCCTGCTCGTTCCATTTGCAGCCGGCGGGGAAACCGAACAGACGGTTCGCGCCCTGATGCTCGAAGAACTCGGTCTTGCAACGGTGCTGATGGAAAAGGACCTAACGCCTGAAGGTTTGGCGCAAGCGATCGAACAGGCGCTTGTGAGACCGACGCCATCCGCGCATCGTCTCGATCTGGAAGGCGCGCGTCGCTCCGCGCAAATCCTGCACGAGCGGTATCGAACATGGTCCCTAAAAGTGGAGCCCGGTTTCGGAAAAGCTCATGATCAAACAGACGATAGATCCTAGTCCTACTGCGTTACTGACTCAGTAGGACTAACGCACGTCGCGTCTGGTGAGTTTCGTGCGACGCGCTTCAAGTCCTGTTTTATGCATGTCGTTGTCCGAAAACCGCTACGCACTTTTGGGCGAAATACATTAAACAGTTCCAATCAGCATGAAGCGCGTATAATTTTTTGTCGGCAGTTCGCCGGAGAACCGCACCTCCCTTAGCGCCGCCATTGCTTCGAAGGTTGCAAGTGAAGCCACGCAGTTGATGTGCGTCGGCTCGCTGAAATAATCGTTCGATTGCAGCAGTACATTCGTGCCCCGCGGAAGCAGAGCAAGCCAGGCGCGCAGATCGGCTATGTGTTCGCAGCTCGTATTGACTATCAGGTCGGGCCGGACGGCCGCATAGTCGAGTGCGTACATATCTGCCGTTAGCGCCCGGAACCGGTCGCCGGCTTCCCGGTTGAGGGTCCGGGCGACCGGCGCGACTTCGGGATCGATGTCGATGCTATCGACCGCCGCGATGTCGAAGCGGGCGTCGTTGAAAAGCATTGCCGGCAATACGCCGTACCATCCACCCAGAACCCATATGCGCCCGAACCGGCCGCCGCAGCTTTCGAACAGCCTGTCGAGCGCCCACATCTTGCAGGCGACCTGCTTGTGGTTGAAGGCGTTGGCGATATCGGCCTTCGGATGCTTGGTGACGACGCGCGCCAGCCCTGCCACGAGAGGGCAGTTGACATAAGCAGCAATTCCCCGCGTGAGGTCCAAGGCTTGCTCGTGCCAGTCCATACCGGCATTGCGTGGTTGCGTGACATCCATCATATTTGTCTTGTATGTTGGGATTTCGGGCGACACAACGCAATCTTGCCTCCCGCAAGACTGTTTGATTCCGCGGACGTGATTATGCTGCAAGCCGCTTGGCTATTGCCCGGTGCCGGAGAGAGCCTGTTGCATCTGTCCGGATCATCGGCGTCCATCCGCCAGCACCAGCCGCCCAGCTGCGGCCTCGTGCTGCTCGGCTATTCGCCAACGCCCTGCGGAAGCCGCGAACCGTCTGGCCAGCTGCCTTCTTCGCTGATCAACAATGCCCATGTCGTTGTCATCGACCATGCGCCGGAACTGGATCGCGCCGCCTCGCAGGTTCCTTGCATCGTTGAGCGCAGGACAATGTCCGTGCACTGCAGCTTCGACTTTGTCGTTGGCGACGAAGAAATTGCCGATACGCCATTCGCCAGCAGGTGCGTTTACATCCTGCATCCTTTCAACTGAAGGGTCCGCAGTCGCATATGGAACCCAGCCTAGCCCGCTACATCTGGACGCACACCAAGAAGCAGCAGCTCTGGATATTGATGATCGTCGTGCTTTCGATGGTCCCGTATTTCATGTCCTTCGACCTACCGAAGCTGATCGTCAACGGCCCGATCCAAGGTAGGGGCTTCGAGCAACCGGGCGCGACCCAGCCATTCATGAGGCTACACTATAACCTGCCGTTCATTGGAGAGGTCCAGTTCTTCTCCGGTTTTCAGCTCGACCGCAAGGAGACCCTGTTTGCCCTGAGCCTTGTGTTCCTCTTGCTAGTCGTCATCAACGGCCTGTTCAAATTCTACATCAACACCTACAAGGGCCGCCTCGGCGAACGCATGCTGCGACGTATCCGCTTCGATCTGGTGGACCGTGTGCTGCGTTTTCCGCCGGTCTACTTCAAGCGGGTGAAATCCGCCGAAGTGGCGACCATGGTGAAGGACGAGGTAGAGCCGCTGGGCGGCTTCATCGGCGACGCCTTCCTGCAGCCGGTACTGCTCGGCGGCCAGGCGGTGACGGCCATGCTGTTCATCATGATCCAGAACGTCTGGCTCGGAATGATAGCGGTCGTGATCGTGGTGATCCAGATCGTACTCATCCCGCGAATGCGGCGGCGGCTGATCGTGCTCGGGCGCCAACGGCAGTTGACGGCGCGCGCGCTTTCGGGCCGGGTTGGCGAAATCGTCGACGGCATCGGCGCGGTTCACGTCCACGATACATCAAACTACGAGCGCGCCGACATAGCTGCCCGGCTCGGGCTCATCTTCAAGATCCGCTTCGATCTTTACCAATGGAAATTCATGGTGAAGTTCCTCAACAATTTTCTCGCGCAGCTCACGCCCTTTCTGTTCTATATGATCGGCGGGTATCTGGTCATCCAGGGGAGGCTGGACGTCGGCCAGCTCGTGGCCGTGATCGGCGCCTACAAGGACCTGCCCGGACCGATGAAGGAACTGATCGACTGGGATCAGGATCGGCAGGATGTCCAGGTCAAATATCAACAGGTCGTTGAACAGTTCACCGTCGAGGGTCTCATCGCGCCGAAAATCGGGGCATTGACGATCGACGATCCTGATCCGATGACCAATCCCCTATCGGCGATCAATCTGTCTATAGCAGACGATGGCGGTGCAATGCTCCTCAACCGTATCTCCCTCCAGGTCAAGCCGGGTGAGACGGTGGCGCTGGTCAGTACCGCAACAGGTGGAGCGGAGGCGCTTGCAGAAGCCTTCGCGCGGCTGAACTGGCCGGACAGCGGAAGGGTCGCTTCGGGTACCGACGACCTGCTTGAACTTCCCGAGGCAGTGACCGGCCGGCGCATGTCCTATGCCTCGTCGGATGTTTTCCTGTTCCAGGCAAGCCTCCGCGACAACCTGCTCTACGGGTTGAAGCATGCGCCGCTGACATCGGTGCCTTATGACGGTGCCGCGGCAGACCAGCACCGCTGGAATATCCACGAGGCGCGCCGGTCGGGCAATCCGGATCTCGATATCCACAGCGACTGGATCAACTATGCTTCCGCCGGGGCTACCGGCCCGCACGACCTCTTTGAAGCCGTGCGCCGGGTGCTCGACGCGGTTGTTCTGTCGCGCGACATTCTGGATCTCGGCTTGCGCTCTTCGGCCGACCTCACGCGTCACACGGAGCTTGCCAGGCGGATCGTTGAACTGCGTGCGGCGCTGCGAACCCGGCTGGAACAAGAGGGGCTGAGCGGACTGGTGGTTCCTTTCGAACCGGGCGCCTACAACAAGGAAGCAACGATCGGCCAAAACCTGCTCTTCGGCGCTGCCGCCGGCCCCGAACTGGCCGACAGGGCCCTGGCGGCCAATCCCTATTTTGCTTCTGTGCTGAGGCAAGCCGGCCTCGACCGCACGCTCTACGAAATGGGCTTGGAGATCGCCAAACAGGCGATCGAGCTGTTTGCCGACCTGCCGCCCGATCACCAGTTCTTCCAGCAGCTCGCCTTCATGAGCGCCGAGGAGATACCCGCCTACGAAACCTTGCTACAACGGCTCAAGAACCGTCCTCACGAGGCGGTTTCAGAGAACGATCGCGCCATGATCGTCACCTTGAGCTTTGCCTACATCGAGCCCCGGCATCGCTTCGGCCTGCTGAGCGACGAGCTGATGAGCAAGATCGTCGCTGCACGCAGCCGGTTCTATGAAAACCTGCCGCCCGAACTGCAAAATGCGGTCGAACGGTATGACCCTGCCAAATACATTGCCGCGGCCACCGTCATGGATAACGTCCTGTTCGGGCGTGTGGGCAACAACCATCCCGACGCACCGGACCGCATACGCTCCATCGTCTATGACATTCTTGACGAACTGGGGCTTTATGCCGAACTTCTGGATGTCGGCCTGGACTTCAACGTCGGCTCCGGCGGCAGGCGGCTGACCGGTGGACAGCGACAGAAGCTCGATGTTGCCCGGGCCCTGCTCAAGCGTCCCGATTTTCTCATTCTCAACCGGCCACTTTCGGCGCTCGACCAGCGCATGCAGGATAAGGTGCTGCGAAACGTGCTCGAGGAAGCCAGGCGCGACGGCCATTCGCCGGCAATTGTATGGGTCGTGACGAATCCGGCAATGGCGATGATGTTCGATCGCGTTATCGTCTTCGACTCGGGTCAATTGGCGGAAGACGGAACACACGAGACACTTTTGGCAGGGAACGGTATCTTCAAGGAACTGTTGTCATAGAGCAACGGACATTCAGATGGGATCATTCTGCCGGTGCACGACATCGGGCTCGCCACCTTTCGCGTGGTTTGTCTCGCCGTCTCGAAAAGAGAATTGATTCCATCTGGGCGTCCGTTGCTCTAGTCTGGCAAACGCGAATTTTGGAAGGTTTGCGACAATGCTGCTCAAGGATGAAGTTGGAATGCTGCAACGCGTTCCCTTGTTCTCTGCCATCGAGCCGACAAAGCTCAAGCTGCTTGCGTTCACATCCGATCGTGTGAGCTACAGCGCCGGCCAGATCCTTTTCCGGCAGGGCGACGAGGGAGACGCCGCCTATGTCATCCTTTCAGGCAGGGCGGATATTCTTGTCGATTCCGACAGCGGACCGATAAAAGTTGCCGAACTGGAGCCAAATTCGATCGTTGGCGAGATCGCCATATTGTGCAACAGCTCCCGCACTGCCACCGTCAGAGCGGCAAGTCCGCTGGAAGTCCTGAGAATCCGCAAGGATCATTTCCTGAGGCTTATGAGGGAGTTCCCGGAAATGACCATCGAGATATTGCGGGTTCTTGCCGATCGCCTAAGCCATACAACCGCGGATCTGATCGACGCACGAAGCGCCAAATAACGAAGGACGTGCGCTCGATCCTCGCCGTCGTGACGGCACTGTCCTCTCGCTGAGAAGATCACCCGGAGAAAGCCTGTCTCGCCTAGCAGCAGTTGTTTGGATATGATGGGCGAAGGGGTAGCATGGACGACAACGTTTTCCTGGTCAGGTTTTGGGGTGTCCGCGGCAGCATTTCGGTATCAGGGCCAGAATTCTCTCGCTATGGCGGCAACTCAATCTGCGTCGAGATGCGATGCGGTAAGCATACGCTTCTGTTCGACGCAGGCTCTGGCCTACGGCCTGCCGGCGCGGCGCTTCAGGCGTTGGGCGTCACCGATTTCGACCTGCTTTTCACCCATTGCCATTACGATCACATCATCGGGCTGCCGTCTTTTGCGCCGATCTATGACCGGGGCGCCAAGGTTACGCTTTGGTCCGGGCATCTTGCAGGACACATGACCACCCGGCAGATGATCGATGAGTTCATGCGGCCGCCGTGGTTTCCGGTGAAACTGGAGATCAGCAAGGCAAGCCTCGACTATCGCGATTTCGTATCCGGAGACGTGCTTCGCCCGCGCGAAGGGGTGGTGGTCCGAACCGGCAGTCTTATCCATCCGGGCGGCTGCATAGGCTACCGGGTCGAATGGGGCGGCCGCGTCGTGGCGGTGATCACAGACACTGAGCACGAGCCGGACAAACTCGATCAGACGGTGCTCGGCCTGATCGAAGATGCCGACCTCGTCATTTACGATTGCACCTACACCGAGGAGGAAATGGAACGCCGCCGCGGTTACGGGCACTCGACATGGCAACAGGGCGTCAAGCTCTGTGAGGCGGCCGGTGCGCGGGGGCTTGCGCTGTTTCACCACGATCCGACACGCACCGACAAGGAACTGGACAAGATCGAGAAACTGGCCAAGGACAGGTTTACCGGCGCTTTTGCCGCGCGGGATGGCCAGACGCTCAAACTTCCAGTCTCATTGCGCAAAAAGCGCTGAGCTATTTTCCTCTAGAGCGCTTCACCGTTTCACAGAAACGGCGAAGCGCTCTATCTCTTTGTTTTGACGCAATTCCAGACGGAAAATCGTTCACACTTTTCCTGGAATTGCTCTACCGGCGCTGCGCCCGATCAATGTCCTGATCGGAAGCCATGCGCAGGCTTCAGTCCGTGCGGTGACGGCGAACAGCCGTTCGAGGAAAAGCCAGGCCGATTCATCGTGTACGAGATGGTGGGTGAGCAGACCGACCGGTTCGCCGCCATCGAATGCATGCTGCAATTGCGCGATGATAGCCTGAACCAATAGGCCGTGATCGCGGCAGCCGCGCGTGCCATGCCAATCCATGATGTCGACATTGCTGTTGATGACCGCCAGTGAAGCACGCCTCGGCGGCCCATAGACCGACAATGCCGCAAATCCTATCGATCCAAGGTCGGATACCAGGCCGGCGTCGATCCTGTTCCAGGGTGGCACCAGCATCGGAACGGTACGTGCGCCGTGCAGGCCGGTTACGTGCGACAGCCCGCGAGCCAGATCATTGAGCACCGCCTCGCGTGGCCGATGCGCGCCGAGCTCCTGCTTTTTCTGGTCCTCGGGCGCATGATTTCGGTGCGCCCAGCCATGGATGGCGACCGTGGCATGCGGCGCCTCGTCAAGCCGGACGACAAGCTTCTCATCAGTCAGGGCCGGAATGACGGCCAGAGTCACCGGAACCGCGAATTCACCGGTGAGGTCGAGCAGCCGATCAAGCGCAGGCGTCGGATCCACGGCGTCATCGTCGCGCAGCCAAAACTCTGCCTTGCGATCTGCCCGTTGCCGGCACGCCAGTTCTTCCACCAAGGGCTGCCAGATCTGATCGGATGTCATGAAACCGGGATCTTCGCAAGGAGTTCGGCCAGCCGCGCCACTGCAGCACCGAGGGAACGTTCTTCGAGGATGAAACGTCTGGCTTCCGCGCCCATGATGGTTCTTTCGTCGTTACGGGCCAGAAGCCTTTCAATGGCAGAAGCGAACGCCGCCACATCGCCCGGCGGGGTGAGAAACCCGGTCTGGCCATCCCGCACGACCTCCGGCACGCCGGCGATGTCCTGAGCCACCACCGGAAGGCCGGCGGCCTGTGCTTCAAGATAGGCAACGCCATAGGCCTCGCCGCAACCCGGCCAGACGTAGATTCCCCCACTGTAGAGGACATCCGGCACGGCGGCTGGCTCAATCGCGCCAAGCCATTCGATACGGGCGGCGGGCAAGCCGGCGAATTGCGCTTTGACCTCGTCACGGGCAGGCCCATCCCCGACGACCAACATGGTCCAGGGCAGGTGGCCGATCGGACCGAGCGCTTGCGCCAGCATGCGATAGCTTTCGACTTTGTCGCCCGGGCGCATCATGGCGACGGTAACGAGGCGCGTCGGACAACTCCGTGCCGGCGTTTCCCGGAATACCGATGTGTCGATGAAGGGCGAAAGCATGCCGAAAGCGGCGTCGGGAATCGCATCTGCCAGTCCCTGACGATCCCTTTGCGTGAAGCAGATGTTCAGCGCTGCCTGTTCGACGGCTCGCGCCACCAACGCTTGCGTATCGGCCCACAAACCGGTGTTGCGCCGCCTCGAATAGGAGGCTTCCGCTGTCACATAGGGGACACCAAAGGCCAACGCCAGCTCGGGCCCGATCAGGTCGGGCGCCTTGTAATAGGGATGATAGGTGAACCACAGACCGGGCTTGCCGTCACGATCCCAAAGCCTTGCCAGCCGCGCGGCTTCCTCCCGGGCCTCGATCTTGAGCGCGTCGAAACTTTTCGAATCCGGTTCGCGTAGATAGAAGCGTAATTCGGATGCTAGTTCGACGCTATGCCCTCCATGCTCCAGCGCCTTGACCAGCATCCGTGCCATCTGGCGGTCGCCGGAGGCAACGGGATGATTGGGCGACTTCAGCGGCGCGTAGAAGGCAATTCGCATCGCCGGACCCTATCATCGGAAAGCCAGCGCAAGTCAATTTCGAAGCATGATCGACTTCACCTTCAAGCAGTGGAATGTGCTATCTGATGCTCATGGAAACAGCTGCCGCGTCCGATCCGTTTGTCGCTTCCCTGCCGGTCTTCGCAAAGTTCGAAAGCGTTGCCGATATCGATAACTATCGGCCTCTCCCCGATGGCTGGGCGCTGGCCACCGCCGACATCGTCGGCTCGACCAAGGCGATCGGGGCTGGGCGCTATAAAACCGTCAATATGGCCGGTGCCAGCGTCATTTCGGCGCTGCTCAATGCGCTGGGTCGGCAAGATCTTCCCTTTGTCTTCGGCGGCGACGGCGCGCTCGTGGCATTTCCCGGCTCGGCGCTGGAGATCACCCGCAACGCGCTGGCGGCTGTCCAGAGATGGGTGGCGGACGAACTCGACCTGACCTTGCGTGCCGCAATCGTGCCGATAAAGGATATCAGAGCGCAAGGCCTCGACGTTCGCGTGGCGAGGTTCCAGGCCTCCGAAGCGGTCTTCTATGCCATGTTCGCCGGCGGTGGCGGCAGTTGGGCGGAAGCCGAGATGAAAGCGGGGCGCTACCGCATCGATCCAGCGCCGGCCGGCGCGCGGCCGGATCTGACCGGCCTCTCGTGCCGCTGGAACCCGATCGAAGCCCGGAATGGCGAAATCGTCTCGATCATAGCCATACCGGGGGCGTCGCGCGACTTGCGCGGTTTTCAGTTTCTGGTTTCCGACATCATCGCCCTTGCCGGCAGGCAGGAACGCGATGGCCACCCGGTGCCGATGAACGGACCGGACTACAGTTTGCTGCCCGCCGGCCTCGATATCGAGGCGCGCGCCACGGCGCCGGCAGGACGGCGATGGCTGTCGAAGCTGTGGATAGTGTTCCTGATGACGCTTACGGCTGTTACCGATAGATATGGCTGGACGATCGGCAAATTCGATCCGAAGATCTACAAACGCGACGTGGCCAGCAATTCGGATTTCCGGAAGTTCGACGACGGCTTGAAGATGACCATCGACGTTGACGCGGATGTGTTGCAACGGATCGAGAACCGGCTGAAACAGGCGGAAGAAGCGGGCATCTGCAACTATGGCCTGCACCGCCAGAAATCGGCCTTGATGACATGCCTCGTCGCCTCGCCGCTGCAGCGCGATCACGTTCATTTCATCGATGGCGCCGCCGGCGGCTATGCGATGGCTGCAGCAAGCCTGAAGGCGAAGGTGCCGGTCTGACAGCTTGCGGACATCGATTTTCCGCAATATGCCTCGGGGTTCTTGGGACCAAGTGAGCCTCGCCATGGAAGCGGACGGTCTGTCCGAATTAAGGGAAAGCAGATTTTTTGGACGCCTCACGATCGACATATGACCGTCTTCTGAACCGGATTTCGACGCGCGCCGCGCAAGTCGGCGTGATCGGATTGGGGTATGTCGGGCTGCCGCTGGCGGTTGCGATCGCACGCGCCGGCTTCCCGGTTTCCGGCTTCGACGTCGAAGCCCAGAAGGTCGAGAGCCTGAACAACGGCCAATCCTATATCGAGGCGGTGACCTCGACAGCCCTTGCCGGCCAGGTGGCGAGCGGACGGTTCCGCGCCACTGCGGATTTTGCTGAACTGGCCGTCTGCGATGTCATCACCATCTGCGTTCCGACACCGCTGACGAAAAACCGTGAGCCGGACCTCTCCTTTGTCAGGAACACGGCAGGCACCATCGCGAAGCATCTGCGTCTCGGCCAGCTGATCGTGCTGGAATCGACCACCTATCCCGGCACCACCGACGACGTGATCAAGCCCATACTGGAAGAAACCGGCTTGCGGTCGAAGATAGATTTCTTCCTCGGCTTCTCGCCCGAACGCGAGGATCCCGGCAACCGAAGCTTTGAAGTCGCGACGATCCCCAAGATCGTGGCAGGCGACGGCATTGAAGCGGCGACACTCGTTCAGGCTTTCTACCAGGGCGTGGTCAAGACCGTTGTTCCGGTTTCCACCACGGCGACCGCCGAGGCGGTCAAGCTGACGGAAAACATCTTCCGCTCGGTCAACATAGCCCTGGTCAACGAGTTGAAGGTCGTGCTCGGTGCGATGGGCATAGACATCTGGGAGGTGATCGAGGCGGCAAAGAGCAAGCCCTTCGGCTACATGCCTTTCTATCCCGGCCCCGGACTTGGCGGCCACTGCGTTCCGATCGATCCCTTCTACCTGACGTGGAAGGCGCGCGAATATGAACTGCCGACCCGCTTCATCGAGCTGGCGGCAGAGATCAACACGGCGATGCCGCGTCATGTGGTCGATGAACTGGCGAAGGCGCTGGACCGGCGCTGCGGCAAGGCGCTCAGCCGCTCGCGCATTCTCATCATCGGGCTCGCCTATAAGAAGAATGTGCCCGACATCCGCGAAAGCCCCTCATTGCGGCTCATTGAACTCATCGAGGAATGGGGCGGCAAGGCGGAATTCCACGATCCGCATGTTACGGAGATCCCGACCACACGGGAGCATATGGCGATCAAGGGGCGTCGCTCGGTCGAATTGACCGAGGCGGCCTTGAAGGATTTCGATGCTGTCGTCGTTGCAACCGACCACGACGCGATTGACTATCAGGCGATCGCGGATCACGCTCTTCTGATCGTCGACACACGCAATGTTTTTGGCCGCCTCGGGCTAACCCGAGAGACGGTGGTGAAGGCCTGACGGCGTCCGAGCCGGCGAATTTGTGGCGGATCAAGGAGATTTCGAGATAGCATGAGCACAGCGCAAGCAGAAATTTCTGCCATTCTCATGGATAAGGTTGCTGATTGGCTGACCCAATCGGCGCTGGCGGGCGACGACCTGGAAACATTGGTAAAGGGCTTTTGTGAACGGCTGGCTGCTGCCGGCCTGCCGTTGAGGCGGGTGCATTTGAGCTTTTCGATGCTTCATCCGCTTTATGACGCGCTTGGCTTCACCTGGCTCCGCGGCCAGGGCTTGGAAGTAGAAGGCTTCCGTCATGACGACGGCGTTCCTTCCGACAGATTCCTGACCAGCCCATACTACCATCTGCTCAGCCACAAACTCGACCATCTGCGGCGCCGGCTCGACCCGTCGGTGCCGTCTGAATTTCCTGTTTTCGATGACCTCAAGCTTATGGGCGTCACCGATTACATGGCTTTCGTCCATCCCTTCAGCGGCAACACCAGTCAGGGCATGATCGGGTCTTGGTCCACCGACAGTGCTGCAGGCTTCAGTGACAACATGATTTCGGCGCTGCTGCGGATCCAGAACCATCTCGCTATCGCAACCAAGATGGCGGTGCTCACCAAGCTCGCCGACAACATGATGACCACTTATCTCGGCGGCGACGCCGGCAGGCGGGTGCTGGACGGCCAGATCAAGCGCGGCGAGGGCGACACAATCCGGGCTGCACTGGTCATGGCCGATATGCGCGGGTCGACAAGGCTTGCCGAAACCTCCGGCCGCGAAATCTATATCGATACGCTGAACCAGTTTTTCGATGCCATTGCTGCACCTTTCAATCGCAGAGGCGGGCAGATCATGAGTTTCCTGGGGGATGGCTTCATTGCTGTCTACCCTTGCGAAAGGCACCGTGCGCAGTCCGAGATCGCCTGCCGGGCTGCCCTTGCGGCAGCGCACAAGGCCACCGCGCGCATGATGGATCTCAATCTGCGCAGAAAGGAGCAGCGGTTGGGCGACATTAAATTCGGCATCGGCCTGCATGTCGGCAATGTGATGTTCGGCAATGTCGGGCTTTCCGACCGGCTCACATTCTCTGTCTTCGGCTCGGCTGTAAACGAGGTCCAGCGCCTTCAGACCCTGACCAAGAAATATTCGCACAGCGTTCTCGCCAGCGAAGATTTCGCCGGCTATTGCAGCGCCAACAACTGGCTGACGCTCGGCAAGGAGGAACTGGCGGGCATCAAGCAGAAGCTGACGGTGCTTTCACCCGATTTGTCGGGTGCTCTTGCACTCGATGAAGACGGTGCGCTGGAGCCGATTTACGACCGAATATCGGACGCCGAGCAGGTCATGCTGCTTCATCGCGATGCCGCGCGGCTGTCGGCGGGCGACCCGAGGAAGCTCCAGTAACCGTCACGATCTGATCCGAACGCCTTTGGTATGCAGTCCGGTCGCCGGTTCCGCCGGGGAACTGGCGACCGTTTCGAATCCAAGTTGCTCTAGGCTGGCAATGCGCTAGTCTCGCTTTCTGGGCCTGCCGACCGGCAGGCCGCCAGAGTGGGGCTGGTGTGAGAATGAATTCGAGCGTTGATCTGCTGCGGATCGAGGATGTTGGCATCTCTTTTGCCATTATAGGGGGACCGTTGCATGCCGTCAGGCGTGCAAATCTTCGCGTCCTGCCCGGCAAGGTTACCGCGCTTGTGGGCGAGTCCGGTTCCGGAAAATCGGTTCTCAGCCAGGCAGTTATGGGCATTTTGCCGAACACAGCCCATGTCCGCGGCCGTATCCTGTTTTCCGATCCTGAAAAGCCCGGCACGACGCAGGATATCCTGCAAATGCCGCGTGACGGACCCGAAATCCGGGCGTTGAGAGGCAGCCGCATCGGCAAGATCTTTCAGGAGCCGATGACATCGCTGTCGCCGTTGCACACGATTGGCAATCAGGTCAGCGAATCCCTGCAGATTCATACGCCCATGGCTCGGGTGGAGCGCAAGGCGCTGACCAAGGAAATGCTCGGCCTTGTCGGCTTTCCCAACCCCAAGCGCGCCTATGACATGTATCCCTTTGAACTTTCGGGAGGATTGCGTCAACGCGCAATGATCGCCATGGCGCTTATCTGCCGGCCCGCCCTGTTGATCGCCGACGAGCCGACGACGGCGTTGGACGTCACCATCCAGGCGCAAATCCTGCAATTGCTGCGCGAGCTTCAGACGAAGCTGAACATGGCGATGCTGCTGATCACGCACGACCTTGGCGTGGTCGCCAATGTCGCCGACGAGGTGGTGGTCATGTACCATGGCGAGATCATGGAAGCGGGACCTGTGGAGGCGATATTCCGCCGGCCAGGTCACCCTTACCTGAAGGGCCTGATGGCAGCCGTTCCGCATTTCGACCTGAAGCCTGGCGAAAGGCTAAAGGCGCTCCGCGAGGTGCCGGTGAATGTCGGGAACCTGCTCGGCAAGCAGACGGCGCTGGCATCGAAGGGGCCGGACGACATCCTGCTGTCGGTCAGCGATCTGACAAAGACCTTCACGATCCGCAAGTCCGGATGGTTCGGCGGAGATCATCAAACCCCTGTTCGCGCCGTGGACGGCGTGAGCTTCGATATCAGGCGGGGTGAGTGCCTGGGTCTTGTCGGCGAAAGCGGCTCCGGCAAAACCACGGTCAGCAAGATCCTCATGCGGGCTGTCACCCCTAGCGGCGGCTCTGTGATCTTCAACGGCCGCGATGGTCCGATCGACGTCTTGGAAGCCGAGGGAGACGCCCTGCGCCTGCTGCGCGCGAAAATCCAGATGGTCTTCCAGGACCCGGTTTCGTCGCTTTCACCTCGCATGACGGTGGAGAACATCTTGAGCGAGCCGCTGGAAATCCATCAACGTGGCAATGCCGCGTCCCGACTCGCCACGGTCAAGAGCCTGATGCAGGCAATCGGGCTCGATCCGCGCTTCATAAAGCGTTATCCGCACAGTTTCTCCGGCGGGCAGCGTCAGCGTATCGGCATCGCGCGCGCGTTGGCGCTGGGACCTGAACTCCTGATCTGCGACGAGCCGGTTTCGGCACTCGATGTCTCTGTCCAGGCGCAGATTCTGAACCTTCTGAAGGACCTGCAGAAGGAACTGGGCCTGACCTACCTGTTCATATCCCACAACCTGGCGGTGGTGGACTACATGGCAGACCGCATCGCGGTGATGTGCGGCGGGCGTATCGTCGAGCTCGCGCCGCGCGAAATTCTGCTTAGGAAACCTATCCACCCCTACACGCGCTCACTGGTCGCCGCAGTACCTTTCCCCGATCTCGACAGGCCGATGGATTTCAAGACGCTGAAGCTCAGCGGCGCTTCCGACACCAGCGCATGGGGACCGCAATTCCGCGACGAGGGCGACGAGGATATGCTGTTGCCGCTCGATCTTGGCGGCGGCCACCTCGTGCTGGCCCGACGTTCGGCCGATGTCAGCGAGCTACGCCATTGATCAGCCGGCGCACCGTCCTTGGGCTCATGGCTTCGGCATTTCTGCCGGGCACGTTGCGCGCCGGCGATCTGGAGCCGGAATTTCTTCAGCCGCAGCTGAAGGCCAGGGCGCTGCCGGCCCTCGCCGAACGCCTGCCCAAGCGCCCGCGCGCATTGAATCTCGCTGCGATGGGTCGGCAGCCCGGCCAGTATGGCGGCACGCTGCGCACGATCATCGGCAGCCAGAAAGATATCCGGATGATGACGATCTACGGGTACGCTCGCCTGGTCGGCTATGACGAAAAGCTTAACTTGCAAGCCGACATTCTCGAAAGTTTCGATGTAGCGGATGATCGTGTCTTCACTTTCAAGATACGGGAAGGACATAAATGGTCTGACGGTAGCCTGCTGACGCCGGAGGATTTTCGCTATTGCTGGGAAGATGTCTGGCTGAACGATGAGCTTTCGCAAGGCGGGCTCGCCCCGGCCCTGCTGGCGGATGGCAAGCCGCCACGCTTCGAGATCGTCGATCCGTCGACGGTCCGCTATAGTTGGGATGCGCCCAATCCCGACTTCCTGCCCAAGCTCGCCGCTGCTTCGCCGATATCGCTTGTTCTGCCAGCCGCCTATCTCAAGCAGTTCCACAAGAAATACCAGGATCCATTCCGGCTCGCCGGCCTAATGAAGGAGAACCGGGCCCAGAAATGGACGCTCCTGCATATCCGCATGTCGCGGCAGTATCGCCCGGAGAACCCGGAACTGCCGACGCTCGATCCCTGGCAGAACCGGACCAAGCCGCCGGCCGAGCAATTCGTCTTCGAGCGCAACCCGTTCTTTCATCGAATAGACGAGAATGGCCGGCAACTGCCCTATGTTGACCGGATCGTCATGAATGTCAGCTCGTCGGCGATCATCTCCGCCAAGACCGGTGCGGGCGAGAGCGACCTGCAATGTATGGGAATTGACTTCAGCGATTACTCCTTCCTGAAAGACGCGGAGAAGCGCTACCCTGTGAAGATGCATCTCTGGAAACGCACACAGGGTTCGCGGCTGGCGCTGCTGCCCAATCTGAATTGTGCCGACCAGGTGTGGCGTGGCCTTTTTCGTGACGTGCGAGTGCGCCGCGCACTTTCGCTCGCTGTGGACAGGCGCGAGATCAATTTGGCTGTGTTCTACGGATTGGCGCAGGAAAGTGCCGATACGGTCCTGCCGGAGAGCCCGCTCTACCGGCCGGAATTCGCGAAAGCCTGGGTCGCCCATGATCCCCACCAGGCCAATGCCCTGCTCGACGAGGTCGGGCTTCAGGCGCGTGACGATGACGGCCTGCGGATACTTCCCGACGGACGCCCGGCGCAGCTCGTAGTGGAAACGGCCGGCGAAAGCACGCTGGAAACCGACGCGCTCGAGCTCATCACCGATCACTGGCGCAAGATCGGCATCGCCCTGTTCATCCGGACTTCGCAGCGCGACATCTTCCGCAGCCGCGCGCTTGGTGGCCAGATCGTGATGTCGATGTGGTCGGGCATCGACAATGGCGTACCGACCGCCGACATGAACCCGTACCAACTGGCCCCCACCGTCGACGACCAGCTGCAATGGCCGCTCTGGGGTGCTCACTACTTGTCTCATGGCAAGGTCGGTGAAGCGCCCGATCTTCCGCCTGTGGTCGAGTTGATGGCTTTACTCAAGCGCTGGAACGCATCGACCGAAGCCACGGAGCGCGCCGAAATCTGGAATTCAATGCTGTCGATCTATACCGATCAGGTGTTTTCGATCGGCACGGTGAACGGAACGCATCAGCCGATTCTGGCGTCCTCGCGGCTGCGCAATCTGCCTGACAAGGCGCTCTACGGCTACGACCCGACCGCCTATTTCGGTGTCTACATGCCGGATACATTCTGGCTTGGAGAGTCCTGAGCGTGCTTCGATATTTTGTCTGGCGCATCGCCGTGATGGTTCCAACGCTGCTGGTCATATCGGCACTGGTGTTCACGATCATCGAACTTCCACCAGGCGACTATTTCGACAGCTATGTTGCCGAGCTTCGGGCTCAGGGCGAAGCGGTGGATTCCGATCGCATCGAGATGATGCGCAAGGAATATGGTTTCGACCAGCCACCGGTCATTCGCTACTTCTACTGGGTCGGCGGGATGCTGCACGGCGATTTCGGCTATTCCTTCGAATATGAGCTGCCGGTTCGCGACGTCGTCGGGGACCGAATGTGGCTGACCGTGCTGGTTTCCTTCGTCACGATCATCTTTACCTGGCTCATAGCCTTTCCGATCGGCATGTACTCCGCCACGCATCAATACAGCTGGGGCGACTACGGCCTGACTTTGTTCGGCCTTCTCGGCCTAGCCATTCCGAACTTCATGCTGGCGCTGATCCTGATGTATTTCGCCAACATCTGGTTCGGCACGTCCATCGGCCATCTCATGGACCAGCAATATCTCGGCGAGCCGATGAGCTGGGCCAAGGCGAAGTCGATCCTCGCCCATCTCTGGATCCCGGTCTTGATCATCGGCACCGGGGGCACGGCAAGTATGATCCGGCGGCTGCGCGCCAATCTGCTCGATGAGCTACATAAGCAATATGTCGTGACCGCGCGCGCCAAAGGCCTTCATCCCTTCAGGGCGCTGGTCAAATATCCGCTGCGCATGGCGCTCAATTTCTTCATTTCAGACATCGGCTCTATCCTGCCGGCCATCATCTCCGGCGCCGAAATCACGGCGATCGTGCTGTCTTTGGAAACGACCGGGCCGATGCTGATCAAGGCGCTCCAAAGCCAGGACATGTATCTGGCAGGGTCGTTCCTGATGTTCCTCGCCTTCCTGACGGTCATCGGCGTCCTGATTTCCGACCTGGCGCTGGCGCTACTTGATCCGCGAATTCGTTTGCAAGGCGGCAGCACCAAATGAACACGCAATCGCCGCTGCCCGCTCCGGGTGCCCCACTGCAACACTACGTTTCCATCGCGCCCTTTGACCTGCAGTCGGTCGAGGTGATGACGCCGGAGCAGTCGAAGGTCTTTCAGGCGTCGCAGTTGCGGCTGATGTGGTGGAAATTCCGGAAGCACCGGCTTGCCGTCATATCCGGCATATTCCTGGCGGCGCTTTATTTCGGGATACTGATCTGCGAGTTCCTGGCGCCCTACAATCTGCACACGCGCAACATGGACTACATCTATTCACCGCCGCAGCGGGTGCACCTGTTCCACAACGGCCAGCTCGTCGGGCCGTTCGTCTATGGCCGTCAGATGACGCTGGATATGGACACGCTCAAGCGGAACTACATCGAGAAACAGGATGATGTTCAGCGGATCCGTTTCTTCTGCAAGGGCGACAGTTACCGGTTCTGGGGCCTGATCGAAGGTGACAGGCATTTTGTCTGTCCTGCCGAAAACGGCCAGCTCTTTCTGGCGGGCACTGACAGGCTGGGGCGCGATGTGCTCTCGCGCATCATCTATGGTGCACGCATTTCACTGACAATCGGCCTCGTCGGCATCAGTTTCAGCTTCCTGCTCGGCATTGTCATCGGCGGACTGGCCGGCTATCACGGCGGTATCTTCGACCTGATCGTTCAACGGATAATCGAAGTTCTGCAATCGATCCCCAGCATTCCGCTATGGCTGGCACTGGCGGCTATCATGCCGATAACCTGGAGTCCGATCCTGATCTATTTCGGCATCACCGTCATCCTCGGGCTGCTCGACTGGACCGGACTGGCGCGGGCCGTGCGTTCAAAGCTTCTAGCCTTGCGCGAGGAGGATTACGTTCTGGCCGCGCAATTGATGGGCGCCAGAAGCAGCCGCATCATCGGGCGGCATCTCATTCCCGGCTTCATGTCGCATCTGATCGCGACGGCGACGATCTCCATACCCGGCATGATCCTGGGCGAGACGGCGCTGAGCTTCCTCGGGCTCGGCCTGAGGGCGCCGATAACCAGCTGGGGCATCCTGCTCACCGAGGCGCGCAGCGTCAGCGTCATCGCGTTCTATCCATGGCTGCTTTTGCCGATGCTCCCCGTCATTCTCGTCATCTTGGCGTTCAACTTCCTCGGCGACGGCTTGCGGGACGCCGCAGACCCCTACAAGTGAGATCGCTATTCCGCCGCGCGCCGTGCCGCCGACTCGACCCGGTATGGTCCTTGTCAGCGGCCTGTTCGCTTGTTGCAATGTTCATCGTTCGCCTCGGCAAGACTCGATCTAGGTTTAACACGTCGGCGTCGGGTTTCAGCCGCGAAACGCTCTGGTCGGGGGCAGTTGATTTCGTGGACTGGTTCAGGACATACAATCGCACATGAGTCGCCTCGACAGTTTCATCCGGAGGATGACCGCACAGCGCGACATACTCGATCATGTCTGCGCCGAGGTGGCGAAAATGGAGGGGCCTGTGCTCGAGCTCGGCCTCGGCAATGGCCGGACGTTCCACCATCTGCGCGAGCGCCTGCCCGGACGCCGGATCGTAGCGTTCGACCGCGCACTTGCCGCACACGCCAGCTCAATTCCCGAAGCGGAAAATCTCGTGCTCGGCGAAATACGCGAGACCGCGAGCAGGTTCATTGGCATCGACGCCGCTCTTGTTCATGCCGACATCGGCACTGGCTATGAAGATCGCGATGCAGTGACCCTTACCTGGCTTCCCGATCTGACCGCGCGCCTGCTTCGCGTCGGCGGCATCGCGGTCAGCGGCATGCCGTTAGATCATCCGCAGTTGCAACGCCTCCCGCCGCCGCCTTCGGTGCCCGCCGATCGTTATTTTATCTGTAGGCGCGTGTGAGGGGCCGAGACGATCCAAATCTTCAGGGGCCAAGCCTTCAGGGGATCGTATATACTGCTATCTCCCGCTCAATGCCGCGCAGCGAGACCTCGTGGGGCACGGGCGTCAGCGCCTTCCTGTGCAACAGATCGGCGGTGAGATTGTCGTCGACCACCGCCCGAGTGGCGAAGATCGCCTGTGCGTTGGCAAGGTTCTGGACCCGCGAAGCAATGTTGACCGTCTGGCCGAAATAGTCCTGTCGGTCGTTCATAGACACAGCAATGCAGGGGCCGGCGTGGACTCCGATCTTGAGCAGCAGATCCTCGCGCCCGCTCTTGTCGTTGAGCGTACGCATGGCATCGCGCATCCTGAGGGCGGCAGCAATCGCACGATCAGGCGTCACGAAGGTCGCCATCACCGCATCACCGATCGTCTTCACTACCGCGCCTGCCTCCGCTGCGACGATCTCGTGCAGAACCTGGAAATGCACGCGCACGAGATCGAAGGCTGAAAGGTCGCCCACCCGCTCGTAAAGCTCGGTCGATCCGCGCAGGTCGGTGAACAGGAACGTCAGGCTGGTGATCTTCAGGCGCTGGTTAATGTCGAGTGTATCCGTGCGATAGAGATCGCGGAATGTCTGGTTGGTGAGCAGGCGCTTGGCGGTCAGGAAGGGCCGGCGTTTTCCCAGGAAATCATGCAATGCCTGGCCGGCTATGAAGACCGTCGGCAGCACGCGGGTGTCGGTCCTGTTTTCCAGCGAAATGCGCAACGGGCCGGGTTGCATCTCCAGCGTCTGGTTCTGGACATGGTCGCGGTCGAAGGCCAAAGAGAGGCTCCGGCGCTCCTTTGTTGGTTCGCCCTTCCCGTCGATGAACTGCGCTGAATGGGTGACCGGCTCGAAGACGATGATGAATTCGGACGGAAGCTGTATGGGCAGAACCGCCTTTTCACCGGGCGCAAGCTCGATATCCTCCAGCGAGAACGCTTCCATCTTTTCCGCGAAATCCTCTTCCGGCAGATCGACGCCGGACGCCCAGTAGATCTGGCGGAAATATTCCGCCACCGGCAATTCGTGTGGATTGTGGGCGGCAATCCTGCGCACGCGGGGACTGACGGTGAATGTCACCTCGACCATCTCGTCGAGGGTGGGCGAATAGCCCTCGGAGCACAGCGCGCAGGTGTATTCGTCCTTCTGCAGGGTTTTCAGCGTGGCGTTGGTGTCGAGCACGCCGCCACAGCCGGGGCACAGAACATTCCAGGAAATGTCGAAGATGCCCACCCGCGCCGCATGGAGAAAGGCGCTTATGGCGCGCTCCTCGTCGAGGCCATGCTTGCTGGCGAAGGCTGGCGCATTGATGCGGCAAAGTTCGCGGTCCTCGCCCTCCGCGATGGTTCGCTTGATCGCGTCGATCGCCTGTGGATCGACATCGGCCGATTGTCGCAGAAGCGAGAACAGATCCTGAGCTTCGTTCATCGTGCAGGTTCCGGAAAATGCGCCCCGAGGCGGGTTGACCGGACCGGTCTTTGGTCCGAGTGCTCCATCTTACTTCGAAACAGATCGTACGGCCATTCGAATGGATAAGCCTGGTGACCGTCCAATTTCCATTCGGCGGATTTTCACCGGCCGCAAGCAGCACTATGATGGTCCATGGAGCATTCATCTTTGGGATTTTCTCCCATGCCGACATCCAACAACCCGCCATTTCCCGCGGCCCTGCGCCTTTTCTCTGCGGTGGTCATCATCGTCCTGATCGTAGGCGCCGGCCTGTTTTTCGTGCCTGTTCTGGTCAAACCGGGCTGGCCTTGGGCCGTCACGCCGTTCAATGCGCGCTTCCTCGGTGGCTTCTACACCGCCGAAATGGTCGTGATGGCGGCGCTGCTGGTCTGGAATCGCTGGTCGCCCGGCAGGCTCGTGCTCGTCATGGCCTTCATCTTCACCGTCATCGTGTCGGTGGCTTCGTTCATCAATCTCGGTTATTTCAACTTCGAGCGCAAAGCGCCCTGGCTGTGGTTTTTGGTCTATCTTGCTTCGGTCGCGGTATCCGGGCTGTTCCTGTGGCGGGCCAGGGCCCGTCCTTCTGCAAAAGGCGTGACCTTAAATCCCGCATGGCGCGGCTACATGCCGGCGGAATCCGCGATCCTTGGGCTCTATGGCGTCGGCCTGTTGCTGTTTCCCCTGACATTCAGTGGCATCTGGCCATGGCCGATCGATGCCTTCCACGCTCAGGTCTACAGCGCCGTCTTCCTCGCCGGTGCGGGCGGTATATATCTGGTCTGGAGAAGCGCGCCGCGCGAGGAACTGCTGGTGCTCGGCTTGGCGCAGTTTCTGGTTGGCCTGCTTGCCATCCTCGGCGTCGCCATCACCGACGCTGCGGTGCACCGGATCGACTGGACAGCGACCGGGACATTGTGCTGGCTCGTCCTTTTCGGCTGGATCGGCATCAGCGGCGTCTTCAAACTCTACGCCGCCTCCCGGTATTTTAGCTCGCAATCGGCATCATAGGTTGCAGAGACGGCTGGATTTTCAGGTGACGTCCGGTGCATCGTACCGGGCCGATTGCCTTCGCCGGGAACGCCATGACCAGCACGACCTCGCCACCCTCCGAGAAAATCCAGCCGCAGCTCCGGTCCGTCCGGCCAAGCGATGCGGAGGCGCTTTGCGCTATCTTCAACATGCCGGGCTTCCGCTGGGGCACGCTCAGGATGCCTTTCGAGATGGTGGAGCAGGTGGCGCGGCGCATCGCCAAGTCCGGCCAGGAAACCACCTGGATCGTTGCCGAGCTGGACGGCAAGGTCGTCGGCCATGGCAGCCTGGTCGTGCAGGGTTCGCCGCGCCGTTCGCATATCGGCGAGATCAATATCGGCCTTGACGATGCCTTTGTCGGCAAAGGTATCGGCTCCGCCATACTTGGCGCGCTGCTTGACGTAGCCGACAACTGGCGCGCCCTGAAGCGGGTCGAATTGACCGTCTATGCCGACAACGAACCCGCCCTCCGTCTCTACAAAAGCCACGGCTTTGAGGTCGAAGGCCGGCATGTGAAGGCCGGCTTTACCGCCGGGCAGTACCACGACCTCCTGAGCATGGCCCGCCTGCGGTTTTAAGATCCGCTGGTTTGGCCTTAACTGTTTAGCCAACCTAACAATTCGTGCCGAGTCGGCGAACAGGCGGTTGCTTATGGAGAACTCCGTAGGAGACGGTCATTTCGGCTCACACCATCTTGATCGAGTTGACGATCTATGTGTGGGCCGGCCGCATCCAGCAAGTCTGGTCTCCCTTGGCGTTTGCACCGCAAGCGGCTAGACGGGACCAATGACCGCCGTCCTTGACCCAACGCCTACGCCTCCGGTGGAAATTCTGGCTGTGCTGTCGCTGCTCTGCCCGGAGGTCGTGCGCGACATCGAGCAGAACTGGAATGCACCGGTTTCCGATTACGCCCGCCATCTGTGGCGGCCGGTGGCAAGGCCTGCATCGGCCCCGGCGATCGCTGCCCGATCGATCCTGCGCGAAGTCTTGCATCAGCGCCTTGGTGTGATGATGCAGCCTGACGAGATCGGCAAGACCCTCGACGAGTTCGAGTACAGACCGGTGATTCAGTCCGGCCTGCACTGCCTGCTTCTGATGGACCGGATCACCTTCGATGCCCTCCTGCTTGCCTGGCTCGGCGCGGTCGAAAACGGGCTGTCGGCCTTCTTCGGCTTCATGGGAACGACGATGACCATGGAGACAATTGGCCGGGAGGGGCCGGGATGGCTCGATGTCGGCGACGACAAGGTCAACCTGTTTGGCATCGGGCGCCACAAACTGTGCCGCAAAAGCGCCTGCGTGGCCGGTCCCGTTTCCCTCAACAAGCGCGCGCTTGAGGCGGTGGGCGATGAAACGGATGCCAGCCGCTGGCTGGGCACACTGCTTGCCAGCCAGGACAAGGTGTTTGGAACCGCCGCCGATGCGCTGACAGCCCTCAACGAGGATCTGGTCGCCAATTGGGATCGTGCCGGCATGGCCCTGCCGGTTTTCATCGATGATCGGCTCGCCGCGGCTGCCATGGCACGGCATCTAGAACATGACGGCAGCCTTCTTTCCAGGCTGCTCATTGAACCCGCAAGACGCCAGCGTCTCGAACATGCCTTGCAAGAGGCCGCATCGAGCCCGTTTGGCAGATTCCTGCCCAATGCCACGGACTATTTCTGGGGCATCCGCGAGGAGCGCGTGCGCAAGCTCGTCCTCGAGAACGGGCACCTGATCGAGCCTGACAGGCCGCATGGTCTTTTAATCCCGTTCGAGCGGCTGCATCTCAAGCAGGGGCTGCTGGACGGCGTGCTGCTGCCGAACTTGTTCCTGACGTTCCTCGTCCTTGCCATATTGCCGCGCGTGCGGGTCGTGGGCGGCCTGAGACAGATTGGCTATGTAGCGCTTTTCCACTCGATCCTTCTGGCCGTGCTAGACGAAAACGCGCCGGAAGAGCGCGATCTGGCCGCTGAGCTGCAGGTTCGGGAAAATGCCTGGGGCATGCGGGTCATCGATGAAAAGATCTCGGTCCGGGAGCAGCTTGCCGGCCTGCCGGAAGGGGCGCTCTTCCCGGACCTGCTCCGACAATACCGTTTGCGGACATTTGCCGAGACGACCGACGACCTGAAACTGGTTCGCGAAAACGCCCGATGGCGCAAGATCGGCCGGGCAGAGATCAAGCCGACCTGAGCCTCACTTCAAGCCTTATTTCAGGTTGATTTTCTGGTGAGCAACCGCAAGCGACGGCGACTATCGGTGAGCCTCTGGCGTCTGGTCCGGCCGCTTTCCTTGACGCTGATGCGTTTTGGGATTTCGACGACGGCTTCCGCCTCGACAGTCATATGGCTTGCCTGAGAGCCGTCTGCAGTTCAAGGCCTGACCTGACATGGCCTCACCTGTCATTGCACGACACCGGCCTTGCGGAACCCGTCCACAGCGAGTTCGAAATCGGCAATGACTGCTCTATCATGCTTTCGGACGTTCGACACTGTCACGCCGAGCGGCCGCTCTGGGTCAAACTTTGCCGTTTAAGGCGGCGCCCCGGAACGGGCAACTTGCGCCATATCCGGACCTTGCCAGTGATGCCGTGAATGTTAAGTCTCGGCTCCGATGCGGACGTTCCGCCCGAGTTCAAAGACTGACCGCGACCGTTCTGTGGCCTTCGCATCGACAGCGCCAATAAGCTGCGTCCCACATCCTACTCCTTGCGTCCATGGGAGGGTCGTTGTGAACCAAGCCCTACTGCCCGGGCTTGTGGGAAAGCCGATCCAGCGCGTCTCGAAGCGCAGTGGCGGCATCGTCACGCTCGTCAGCGGACATCAGCTCCGGTTCAAGTTCCAGCCTGAAGTGCGGCAGCTCGGTTCGAACGGCGCGACAAGCGCCGGCTAGATTGGCCTTCAGATCGATGACGCGGTAGGTGGCGACGGGATAGGCGATCCCCTTGACCTGGACATGCCCCATCTCCTCACAGTCGATCGTGTTCTTCACTTGCGCAAACGTCTCGTAGGAAATGAGGACGGTCCCCGGTGGCGCCTCCTGTTCCAGGCGCGAGGCGAGATTCACGGCGCCGCCGATTATCGTGTAATCCATCCGGTCCTCGCTGCCGAAGTTACCGACAGTGCAGTAGTCGGTATGGATGCCGATGCGGCAGCGCAGCGGTGTCTCAATTCCAATGTCACGCCAGATTTCGGCAAGTTCGCTCATCCGCTTTTGCATGGTGAGAGCCATCTGCACACACGCCAGCGCGTCCTCCTTGACGCCGCGCGTCTCAGGGTCGCCGAAAAACATCAGGATCGCGTCGCCGACATATTTGTCGATCGTCGCGCCGTGATCCGAAGCAATTTTCGACATTTCCGTCAGATAGTGATTGAGGAGCTGGGTGAGATCCTCGGATTCCATTTTGTCAGTGGTCTCGGTAAAGCCGGCGATATCGGAGAAGCATATTGTCAGTTTCTTCCGCTGGCTGGCGATTCTAACGTCTTGGCGGCCGGCGAATATCGAGCTGTACACTTGCGGCGCCAGGTATTTGGCCAGCTTGTTGGAAAGCGCCTCGAGAGCCGTGGATTTCTCTGCGAGGTTCTCCTCTCGTTGCTTCAGCTCAGTGATGTCCGAATAGACCGCGACCGTGCCGCCGGCGGTGATCCGCCGCTCGCTTATCATGATCCATCGCCCGTCGCCTCGCCGCTGCACCCACGGTTCGCCTGGGTTGCGGTGCCGGGAGAGCCGCTCGGCGACCCATTCCTCGAGCCGCCCCTCGGCATCCTTGATGTAGCCGCGCTCAGCGGATCGGCGAATAATGTGCTCGAATGTCGTGCCGGGCATCAGTTCGATCGCAAGGTCGCTGTAGAGCAGTTCGCGGTAGCGGCTATTGCTGAGGACAAGCCGGTCCTCCCCGTCGTACAGCGCGAATCCCTCGGAGATACTCTCGATCGCATCGATGAGCCGTTGGCGCGCCTCAGCGACATCGCGCAGGTTCTTTTCCTCGACCTCGACTGCGGTGTCCCGGAAGAGCCTAAGCGCTTCGGCCATCCGGCCGATCTCGTCGCGGCCCGCGGCAGGCAGCGGCGCACGAAGATCGCCGCCGGCGATTGCGAACATGCTTTGGCTCACCTCTCCCAGACGGGCGAGAAGGCTACGGTCGACATAGAGCCAGACAACCAGAACGGAACTCAAGAGGGTGAGAAAGGCGGAGCCAAGGACAACTCCGGTACCGTAGCGCTGGACCGTCGCGGCTTCGAGACCGGACGCGGTGATCTCGCGGTCTGCCGCGGCGACCAGGCGATCGACGGCAGCGGTGAGACTGCGCGACAGCCGATTGTTTTCGGCCAGAAGCTTTTCGCCCTCTGCGAGCACTGCTAGCTCGTCCTTGCGCGCCTTCGGGATGCTGTTCCCGCCGTCGATCAATGCCTTGAACTCGCCGACCCGCTGTTGGAAACGGGTTCGCAGCCTCTCGTCGATCTCGGTGGAAACCGTGTCGAGAACGGCGAGCGACCGGCGCAGCGGAAACAGGATCAACGTCAGATCGTCTGGCGTTGGCGCGTCCGTCGTCTTGACCAGCACGTCATTGACCGCCGATATCTCCTGCTGCGCTTTCTGCTGCGGAATGTAGGCCGCAATTGCCTGGACCAGGTCGGCCGCCGCCGCCGCACCGCGATCCGGCGCGAGCGAGGTGTCGGCTGTAACCGCCTGCCATTGCTGGAGCTTGGAATTCATCACGAGGATACCGGGCGCCACAAGACGCTGGCTTGCATTTGTCGTAGCCGACAAGCGGCGTAACAGTTCTTCTTTGCGCGCCACCACTGTGAGGCGGGCGACAACAAGGTCGTCGAGGGCGTTGAGGTTGCGCCGCAGACCAAGAACTGCAGCCTCGATCTCAGCCACCACCGCCGTGCTAAGCGTGGCACCTTTGAGTGCGGCAAGCAGTTCCTCGAGGCGCGTCATCTCGACCCCGACCGCGGCGGAAACCTCGCCGTGCTGAGCTTTGCTGGTCGAAGTAAGTACGGCGGGCGCAGAGGCGGCTACCCGCTCTGCCTGGCGCGACAGCTGGAGGGACGCGAGCGCCAACGGTACCCGATCCTTGGTGATGCGGTCGACGACCTCTCCTACCTGGAGGAAGGCATAGAGAGCGGCCGCTGTCGCGAGTACGGCGAAGGTGCTGATGCCGAAAAAAGCGAGCAACAGACGGCCACGTATGCCGAAGCGTTCAAGCATAACGGCGACACATAGCTCTGAACGGTCCAGCTAACTCGATCTCCATCAGCTGTCTCAAGCGGCGACGGCATCGGCGGTGCTTATTCGACCGGCACGTACTCTCCACCTCGCCAGACGTACCATACCCAGTTTTGGCTCGTGAGATCGCCCTTGTTGTCAAAGTCGATACGGCCCAACACAGTATCAAATTGATTGCCGCGCAGCGCCGCTATCACGGCTTGGAGCTCTAGTGAGCCGGCCTTGTCCACTGCCTGCGACCAGGCCTGGACGGCGGCGTAACTGAGCAGCGTGTAGCCTGCGGGCTCGAAGTTTTCAGCCCGGAACCGCTCGACGACCGAGGCGGCTTCGGGATTTCGGCGAGCGTCCGCGGGGAACGTGAAGAGGGTACCCTCAGCCGCGGGGCCGGCGATCAAAGCAAATTCCTCGGTCGCCATGCCATCGCCTGAGACTAGCTGAACCGTGTAGCCGCGGTCGCGCGCAGCGCGAACGATGAGTGCGACCTCGGCATGATATCCGCCGACATATGCCACGGCGATGTTCGCAGCCTCTAGCGCAGCGATCTCGGCCGAATAGTCGTTCTTCGCGGGTGTGTATTCCTCGTAGATCGCTTCGACTACGCCGCGCTTGTTCAGCTGTTTTCGAGTCTCGTCAGCAAGACCCTTTCCATAAGTGGTGCCGTCATGAAGGATCGCAATCTTGCTGTTGCTCCAATGCTCGGCCAGGTAGTTGCCGGCCACGATCCCCTGCGTGTCGTCGCGACCAATGACTCGAAAAACGTTGGCGCGGCCTTGTTCAGTCAACAGCGGATTGGTTGATCCTGGTGAAATCTGCAAAACGCCCGCCGCCTCGTACACCTTCGATGCTGGGATCGAGGCTCCAGAGCAGTAGTGCCCGACGACGAGCACCACACCATCACCCACCAATTTCTGGGCTGCGGCGACCGCTTGCTCGGGATCACAGAAGTCGTCGGCCGTGATGAGCCTCATCTGCTGGCCGAGTACGCCACCCGTCGCATTGATGTCGGCCACGGCCATCTCGGCGCCACGCTGCGCCTGCTCGCCGAACCAGGCGAGCCGTCCCGTCATCGCAGATGAAACCCCAATCAGCACCTCCGCCCGCGCGGAGCTGAACGCGGCCGCGAGAACTAAGATCGCCATGGCGATGATGCGGTGCATGTGTGCACCCCCTTAACTGTAGCTTACGCCAATCCCGTCAGAGCCGACAGCCCCTTCGGCAAGCGCGGCTGTCTCGGCGGCGTTCGCGGATCCGACAACTATTGCGCCTTCAACAATGCCTGCCCGCAGCGCCCTGCCACCGGACCCACACTGATCGCTCGATGCCCATTTGCGCTCCCGCTTGCCGGTCGACGACTATCGGTGCATCCTTGCGAATAGCCTGGCCGTGAAGTGCGTGGCGAGGTCACGCCGGGACGGCCTCTAGTGAGGTCTTGTTCGATGGACTGCTCGGGCTGCGGTTTCGAGGTTGAGGGCGGTTACGCCTTCTGTCCGAGGTGTGGCAGGCGCCAGCCCGTGCCATGCGCCAGTTGCGGCTACCCCTGCGCACCTGATTTCGAGTTCTGTCCGAAATGTGGGGCAAACGTCGGTGCGCCCGCAAAAGTCGTCGAACGGCCTGCTCCGACACCAAGCCGGACCATTGTGCCGCCTTCTCGAACTCCATCGATGCTTCCGGACATCGAAAGCGAAGAAGGGCTGCATCCCTTCTCTGACGCCGATCGCCGGACGGTAACGGTCCTGTTCGCCGACCTTTGCGGCTTCACGACGCTCAGCGAGCAGCTCGACCCCGAGGTCATGCAAGCGCTGCAGAACAAACTGTTCAAGGAATTGACGGCGGCCGTGCGAAACTTTGGTGGTTTCGTCGACAAATTCATCGGCGATGCACTGCTCGCGTTGTTCGGTGCGCCGGTCGCGCATGAGGACGATCCCGAACGTGCGCTTCGCGCCGCTCTCGACATGATCGCCCGGACGGCGCGGCTCGGCGAAAGCACCCCCCACTCCGGCTCGCCTCTGTTGCTCCACATCGGCATAAACACTGGTCCGGTCGTTACTGGCGGATTGGGCATCGGCACCGCCAAATCCTATTCGGTGACCGGCGACACAGTGAATACGGCGCAACGCCTGCAATCGCTGGCCGCACCGGGTGAGGTGCTGGTAGGCGAGCTCACTCACAGACTGACCCGGCATGCCTTCTCTTACGAGTCGCTGGGTGATGTCGTGTTTCGCGGCAAGGCTGGCAGTGTGCTCGTCCATCGACTGGATGCACCGCTTGCGACGCCGCGTGCAGCGCGTGGGCTCGAGGCGCTCGGCCTCAGTGCGCCGATAATAGGTCGTGGTGCGGAGCTCAGTAGAATGATGGCGAGCCTTGACCAGGCGTGCAGCGGCTCGGCCCAACTCGTCCGCCTCGTCGGAGAAGCCGGTATCGGGAAATCGCGGCTGGTGAAGGAGTTCGTCGCCCGCGTCGGCGACGAGGATCGTTTTCGCAACATCGCCGTGCGGCTGGCCACGTGCTCACCGCTGGGCGAACAATCATTTGGCGCCTTGGGCGCAGTGGTGCGCAGCGCTGCCGGGATGATGCAAAACGACAATGGGGACGAAATGCGGGGGAAGCTCGCAGGCTTGCTTACCGATCTCGGCCTGCAGGGCGAGGAGGCGAAGCGGCTGATGCCTTTGCTCTACCATGTGCTCGGCCTTGGCGACCCCGATGCCACCTTGCAGCATGTCGAACCCGAGCAGCTGCGGCGGCAAATTCTCTACGCAGTCCGCACAATCATCGAACGGCGGCTTGCGTTGTCGCCGCTGTTGATTGTCGTCGAAGACCTGCACTGGGCCGACGCCGTGTCGCTTGAGGCACTACGTTTCGTGATGGACAGGTTGGAGCGCACGCGGTTGATGTTGCTGGTCACGCATCGTCCGGCGCCGGATAACGACCAGCTCGACTCAAGTCGGGTCAGTCACACAGCGCTCAGGCTTCCGCCGCTCAGCAGTGATGACGGACGCAGCCTGCTGGCGGCGCTTTTCGGCGAGAGCTGGGTAAACTCCGCAGGAGGGCTTCTCGACCAGATTCTCGAGCGCGCGGGCGGCAACCCCCTTTTTTTAGAGGAGATCGTTCGCGGCCTTATCGATCGCGGTGTACTGATGCGAGAGGGCCAGCGATGGCGGACTGTGGCAGGCGAAGTCGCAACCGGCATCCCCGCCACTATCCAGGCAATGTTGCTTGCCCGCGTCGACCGGCTGCCCCAAGAGGTGCGCCGGTTGGCCCAGGAGGCCGCGGTAATCGGCCCGCGCTTCGATGCCACACTTCTGAAAACTGTGACAACCGACCCCGGCCGGCTCGAAGCCGGCTGCGAACTGCTTTGCGATGCGGAAATCATCGAGGAAGTTGCCGGATCAGGCTCGGTCTCGTCGCAAAGCTACCGCTTTACGCAAACATTGCTGCAGGACGTGATCTACCAGAATCTACTCCTGCAACGGCGGACCGACATCCACGGGCGGGTCGGAGCTGCCTTGGAGCAACTGTGCGGCGACAAGCCGGAGCGGCTCGAGGATTTGACCGTGCTCGGTCATCATTTCGCACAGAGCGCCGAGCGGGAGAAGGGCGCGCATTACCTGCAGGCGGCGGGCGATCGCGCTCGCATGATATACGCCAACGACGACGCCCTTCGTTTCTACGAGCGAGCACTGACTGCGTTGGGCGCGATCGGGCAAACACCGCTCAAACTGGCAATTGCAGAGCGCATTGCCGATTTGAGCGGCCCGGCAGGCCGCCGCGAGATCGCGCACCACCATTACGAAACGGTGTTGCAGGTATACCGCGAGTCGGCCAATCGCGTCGCGTCGGCGCGAGTTTTACGCAAGATCGGTCGGCTGCTCTGGGACGTCGGCAAGCGGGACGACGCAGAATCCCGCTATGCTGAAGCGGCAGCGCTCCTCGATGGAGCGGATGCCCCGATCGAGCAGGCGCATCTCTGGCAAGAACGTGGCCGACAGGCGTTCCGTAGCGGAGATCACGCTCTCGCGGCAAAATGGGCAGACGCGGCGCTGGATTGCGTACGCACTCTGACAACGGAGCATGTCTCCGAGGTAGGGCGTGATGCCACCCTTGTGACCGCCGAGGCACTCAATACCAAGGCTGTTGCGCTGGCTCGCCTTGGGCGAAACCGTGAGGCCGTGCGTCAGGTTGAGCATAGCATTGAATTGGCCGAAGCCGCCGGTCTACTGGGCGCGGCCTGCCGCGGCTACACCAATCTCGGCGTGCTTTACACGACCATCGATCCGGCGCACGCGATGGAGGTCTGTCGGCGCGGTCTTGAAGTGGCGCGCCATATTGGTGATTTGGGTTTCCAGGCGCGCCTCCTCGCCAATCTGGCGGTCGCTTGTTGTACTTTCACGGATCGCTGTCCAACGGAGGGCGTACCTGCTGCCGAGAAGGCCATCGAGATCGACCGGGCGCTCGACCAGCGCGAGCACCTGCCGGTGCCGTTGATCGTGCTTGGGCAGATCCACCAGTGCAACGGGCGTCCGGAGCTGGCGGTTGGCTTGTTCCACGAAGCACTGGACGTAGCCCGCGAAACGGGCGAACCCCAACTGCTGTTTCCGTGCTATGATGGTCTTGCAACGCTTAATCTCGACCTCGACAATCTGGCCGAGGCCGAACGCTACTTTTCCCTGGCGCAGGGTATATGCGCCCAGCACGGGCTCGACCCGGAAGCGCTTGTGGTGCTGCCTTTTCTCGACTAGCCGGGGTTGGAGGTGGAAAATGTCCGCGCGTAGTGACTTGGTACCGCTTCAACCGGGCGACCGTGCGCCGAACTTGATACTCGACGCCATTACCCAGGAAGGCAAGATCGCGCTTGACGACTTTCGCGGCCAAAAGCCGGTGCTGGTCGGCCTGTTTCGAGGTCTGCATTGTGCGTTTTGCCGGCGCCATATCGCCGCCCAGGCGCGGCTTGATCCGGAGCTGCGCGAAAAGGGCGTGGAGAGCCTGACGGTGGTCAACACGCCAATCGAACGGGCGCGTCTCTATTTCCGCTACCATCCGATGCCGAATCTGCTTGCGGCCTCCGACCCTGAACGCGCTTCACATCGTGCTTTTGGACTGCCCAATCTCGAATTCACCCAAAACGAGACGAACTGGCCGTACAAGGTCTCGATGGCAGCGGCAAAGGATATGCGGGTCGATATACCAGGCGAGTTGCCCGGTCCTATGGACCCCATTGCGGCCAGCGAAATCCTTAATAAGAGGGACCATTACGAACTGACCGAAGCCGACGAGCAGATGATGGCAACGGGACACGGACAACTGGTCGGTCAGTTCCTACTGGATCGGCAGGGGATCGTCCGCTGGAGCTTCACGGAGGTTCCAGAGGGCGGGCGATACATGTTTGGGGCGCCAAGCCCGCAGGAGCTGATGTCAGCCGTGTCCCAAGTGGCCCAATAGACTTGCGAACGAGGTAAACGGGCGCGGCACTGAACAAAAAGCGGAACCAATTTGTTACAAATCTAACATTGGCCTCGACGAGCCAGAATGTACGGTCCTGGCAATGCTTTCTGTCGCCTCTGGACTAGCGATGTCCTCTGTGGATGGCTCCTGTATCGTGGGGTGGCTGCGACAGCACCCCTTCCAACCGTCAGAACGCTGTCGTCAACAACAACAATCTCGAAAGAGCGCGCAGCTGCGGAGCGTCTCGTCGATTGTATCTTGCGCATTGTGAGCGGGAATGATGACACTGACAAGCTCACCGTTCATTCGAGCACGGCCTCGATACGGGCAACAAAGTAATCGAGCGAGCGATCCCCGCGAATCTCGATCCGCGGAAGGTCGATGGGATCGCAATCGAGGTCCGCCGGCCCGTGTCTGCCGCCGAAGCCGATCCGATAGCCGCACTCCTTGGCCAGCCTGCCAAGCCGTCGGTCGGTGACCGAGAAGGGTGCCGCGAACGCCGTGGTTGGCCGACCGGTCCACCGTTCGATGAACATACGAGAGCGCAGGAGTTCGGCGGCCAAGTCAGAGCTCGACAGACCATCGATCGCGCGATGCGTCGCCAGATGGCTTCCGAAGAACGCACCTTCGCCGGCGAGGCGTCGCACTGTCCTGGCGTCCATAAGCTGCGTCGGCGGGCCACTGTAGGCGTCCCACTGTGCACTTTCACCCACCAGGTCCGTCACCAGGAACACTTCCGCGGTCAGGTCGTTCGCGCGCAAGGTCGGCCAGGCATGGTCGGCAAAGTTCTGGAAGCCGTCATCGAAGGTGATGAGCACTGGGCGGCCAACGAAAGGCTGACGGTTGGCGATGAACCATTCCAGCTGCTCGGACCTAATCGCGTGAAAGCCATTGGCGCGCAGCCATGCCATCTGGCTGGCGAATGCGGCGGGCGTGAGCCGAAAACGGGCGAGCGCGGCTGGACCTTCATCGGAGACGCTGTGATACATGAGGACAGGGATACGCTGTCGCCGCTCGCTACGTGCGACGTCGCGGCGCAAGGCCCGCGCCCCGCCCCAGACGATTTTCCGCGCGACCCCGATTTCGACGGGCGCGCGGATTGGCACGTGATCAATCATCGGTTCCGTCGCCACGTCGCCTGGTGACAGGCGGCGGAAGCGGTCTATGCGGTAGAGCTCGGTCTGGATCGATTGCTCGAGGACGAGGCCGTCGGTCGCTGCCAGCGTCTCTGAGATCGCTTGTGCACCGAATGTGTTCCAGTCGAAGCCCGTCCTTTCGATATTGTCACGTAGCACGAACGCGTGTGCGCTGATGAAACTGCCGCCAGGCGCCAACGCCTCAACGAGTTTTTTGGCGATGCGCCGCAACTCGGCGAGATCATCCAGGTAGTAGAGCACTTCCGAACAGACGATCAGATCCATCTCACCCGGCAGCGTGTCGGCGGAGAAATCCAGTACGCCGAACTCAACGTTCGGCTGATCGCCGCATCGCGCGCGCGCCCGCCCGATGGCTACGGCGGAGATGTCAGTTGCGGTCAAATGGCCCACCCGCGGCGCCAGCTGACGCGTGAAGTGGCCCTCCGCGCAGCCCAGCTCAAGCGCCCGTCCGATGGGACCGGCAGGCAAAATTTCGAGCTGCCGCTCATATTTTTCCTGCTCATAGGGCGAGCCGTAGTTCCAGGGATCCTCGGTCGCGAAATGGCGATTCCAGAAAGACGTGCGATCATTGTCGTGCCCATCCGCGGCCCGTGCACGGCGCGGCGCTGCAAGAGGCTCTTTAGTTTCGGCGCTCGACCCAACCAGCGCCTGCGCTTCCGCGGCCAATCCCGCGAGTTTGCCGAAATGGCTGTCCCGATCAGACCCGCGTCCCGCTATGGACAACAATGCCTCGGCTGCAAATATGTCTGACTTGTCGGCACCGACGCCCTTTTGCGGTGCATGCATAGGCGATCGCCTCGCAAGCGGCGCGGCACTGTGCATAAGCCGCTCAGGGGGCACGAAATTCAGGATCAATTCAGTCCAATGACGCCTTGTCACTTTCCCGAGTACGCCGAACTGTACGAAAGCCTCGATCTGGCCATCCATCATCAGATAGGCATAAATTTGATCGATTCCTTCCGGAAGTTCGATCGAGGTCGGATTTCGAGCGTCGACGCGAATTCCGAGTGTCCGCGCCAGTCTGCGCGGTGCGGCAAGGTCGTCGAAGTCGAGAAGCATTTGCTCAAGGTGATACTGGACGCGGCGACCCGCTACGGGATCGTCCCAGACCTTGCCGAGTTCGATGATCAATTCGGTGAGGGAGCCGCCGAACCTGTCCCACTTGGCAGCCAATTGCGCTGGCACCGATAGGCTTCCTACCATAAGGCCATCGAAGACCACCTTGGCGATCTCACGCGCCCACTTACGTCCTGCCGGGAGCGCGCGCAGGGACTGCGGGTTGATCGAGCGCGAGCCGCAGCCGCAATCCGACGCGGCGTTCCACAACGCGAACCATGCGAGTGCTTCGGAAGCGGTGCGGCCGTTCGCCTCGATCGCTCCATTGGCGTGAGCCGATGCTGGGTGTTTGACCCTGGGATCAGCAGAAAAACCGCGGGTGATCACGATTTCCGCATCCGCCAGCATCTGCGTCGAATTGCGGCTGAGCGAGTTGGGGCTGATCCGACGGAAAGCGAGCGGCTCGTCGACCATCACCCAATTTTTGCCTAGACGTGCGAGGCGCTGCCACAGATCCCAGTCCTCGCAGGTGCGCAGCGACACATCGAAACCGCCCAACTCGACAATTGTCTCCCGGTCGACCAGCAGCGCGTGAATGGCGATGGCACACCGGCGGGCGAATGTCTCGAAGGGGTGGATCGCAACGTCCGTTGTGATGCTCGACGGGGTGAGTTCGCCATCGGGCATCACGCGCCGGGAACCGCAATAGGCGGCGACCGCATCGGGCGCGGCTTCAAGTGCGGCCAGCATTTTAGCAAGGAAGCTGGCATCCACCCAATCGTCCGCATCCAGAAACATGAGCCAGTGGCCGCGTGCTGTCGCCATCCCGCTATTGCGCGCGCCGGCGGCGCTATGCGCGCATGAGCTCAACATCCGAAATCGGGCATCGTGCTGCACATAACCGGCGATGATCGCGGGGGTGCGGTCCGTGGAGGCGTCGTCGACGATGATCGCCTCCCAATCCACAATTTCCTGATCGAGAAGGCAATCGAGTGCGCGCGCCAGCGTTACCTCCGCGTTGTGCGCAGGAACCACGATTGAAACCAAGGGATTATGCGCCACGCCGTCTTACCCGCGCCTGGTTCGAAGGTAGCACAAGATGCGTCGATCTTTCTCGGCGTAGGCCGTCACAATCGACGCCAATCAGTCCGTCGACCCATCGTCTACCACGACTATATCCAGTATCTGGTAGGTCTGCCGGCGGATGCCGGCGAGCGCTGCGCCGACGGTTTGCTCGGCATTGACCCTCGGTACCACACCGCCTTGCGGTAGCATTGTCCTGGATCATCGAGCTTTCGTTTTCTTCGGCAAGAGTCGGCGAATGTCAAAACCGGATGACGGCATCGGCTGGCAGCACTGCCCTGTCAAGATCGGGGCGAATTAGAGGCAGGCGAAAAAGACTTGAAGACAGGGCGAATGGCAAGCGCGCATGCCCGACGGCTTAGACTGAGGCCGATGCGCCGCGGCATTTCCTTTCGCGCATTTCATCTGCAAAAAGATGATCGCGGGCGAGACGCGAGCGTAAGCTGATCCGGATCGAGCCGCATGTCCAAATCTACCCGAATGGGGACGCACGAAACGACTTAAGCCGAGAAGATTCCGGCTTGCGGGTCGGCTATTTTGCTGACATGTTTATCAGTTGCTAAATTAGCGCTGTGACAATGTTCAAAAGAAGGGGCATGGGATGGCCAAGGAATCTTCGAGTACCGCTTCTTCGGCAAATAAAGCGGACGCAAATCTGATAAGTAATGCAGACGGAAACGGGCTGACCTTCGTGGCGGGCCAGGCTCGCGAGAGCGGGGCCCCCGGCGACGCTGTAGGTGTCGACAAGATACGTGATCTGCTGTTCGGCAACCAGATGCAGGACTATGACCGCCGCTTTTCCAAGCTTGAAGAACGGGTCTTGCAGCGCTTCAAGGATGTCGAATCCGAGGCCAAGCGCAATCTTGAAATGTACGAGTCAAATGCAAAGAAGCAGGTCGACTCGCTTGCCGCGCAATTGCGGAACGAAAAAGACGCGCGAGCCGACGCCGACAAGGAGATTGACCGGAATCTTCGCGAGCAAAATCAGGCGCTTGAAAAGCAGGTGCGCGCGTTGTCGGATCAGTTGAGCGAGCTTGAGCGCGAAGTTGCGGACCGGATAAATCGAAACGACCATTTGCTGCGTGAGGAAATCAAGCAAAAGAATGAAAGCATTCAGATGCTGATGGAGAAAATGTTTTCCGATCTCGGCAATGTCAAGACCGACCGAAATCTTTTGGCTGGCCTGTTTGTCGAGGTTGCAAAATGCTTAAATCAGGATCCCGTCGGCAGCAAGAGCAACTCGGAGCGTAGCTGGAAAGTGAGTTGATCGGAACTTGACGTCAACCGTCGACCCAATCAGCCTTCCTCAAAGAACAGCTTCGAACGATACAGAGATTGATCGCGAGGCTCTGGCTCGCCTTTTGATCGAAATTGCCCGGAACGTTGATCCGGACTATCGTGCGCGTCTCGACGGAATCCCGACCGCCGATCCTCGCATGGAAACGCTTCGCCAGTTGCTGGTCGGTCGCGAAATTTCGGAGCTTTCACGAGTTACGCACCTGCTCGACGAACCCGAGCAGCTTGCGGCTGCAGTGGGGAGCGTTCTCCCCAGTGCAGCCGCACGTGCGCTTCATGCGCAACTCGGAGAGGCCCTTGCGCCGGCTGTCGAGAGGGCCGTGCAACGGTCCATCCAGAAGAGCCCGCGTACGCTTACGGATATATTGTACCCGGTGTTTCTGCCGGCTATTCGCAAGTCGATCGGCGAAAAGATCGACCAAACCTTTCAATCGCTGAATGAAACTTTAAGACATATATTTACCTGGCATGGACTCAAGTGGAGACTTGAAGCTTGGAGAACAGGAGCAAGCTTCTCAGAAGTTGTTCTTAAGCATTCTCTTGTCTATCGTGTGGAACACGTCTTCCTCATCAATCGCAATTCCGGGCTTTTGATAGCGCATGTAACTGCCGACAATGCAACTAGCGAAGATCCTCAACTCATTTCTTCTATGCTTAGTGCAATTCAAGATTTTGTAAAAGACTCATTTAACGAGAAAGAACAGAGCGGCCTGGACACTATTCGTTTCGGGGAGCTTCGTCTCTGGTCGGAAGTTGGACCGTTTGCGACCTTGGTTGCGGTGATCCGGGGAAATCCGCCGGAGGAATTACATGAAATAATTCGCGATGTATTGCTTCGCATCCATGATGAATGCTCACAGGCTCTAGAGCAGTTTGACGGCGACAGTTCGCAGTTGGCCGGCGTAGAGACGCAGTTGCAGACCTGCGTTGAACTGAAGCAGGAGGAATCAAACCAGGGATTTCCGTGGCTGGTAGTGGCTGCAGTCCTGCTGGTTTTGATTCCCGCAGGCGGTTGGTTCTTTCTTTCCTGGCAATCCGGGCAGCGCTGGCAGGCGTATGTGTCGCGACTGGGGACCCAGCCGGGCATCATCGTTGCCGAACAAAAGGTGCGCGATGGCCAATTCTATATTGCCGGCCTGAGAGACCCGCTTGCCGCCGACCCGCAGTCGCTGTTGGCCGGAACGCAGGTCGATCCTGCCCGCGTTCATTCACGCTGGCAATTCTATCAGAGCCTTGATCCGGAGTTCGTGTTGAAGCGGCTGATGGTGTCGCTGACCCCGCCGAAATCGGTTCGGCTTTCGATCGTCAATCATCGCATCGTTGCCGAGGGTGAGGCTTCCGACAGCTGGATAGATCGCGCACGCGCAGCGGCCCGACAGCTTTCGGCAGGCGGACCGGAATTCGACATCTCCAGAGTTCGTGATGTGAGCCCCGAAGCACGCGCGGCGGAGCACTGGCAGACCTATGTGTCGCGACTGGAGGCCCAACCGGGAATCATCGTCGCCCAACAAACGGTGAGGGGCGGACATTTCTATATTTCCGGCCTGAGAGACCCGCTTGCCGCCGACCCGCAGGCTCTGCTGTCCGGAACGGAGGTCGATCCCGCCCGCGTTCATTCGCAGTGGCAATTCTATCAGAGCCTTGATCCGGAGTTCGTCCTGAAGCGGCTGATGGTGTCGCTGACCCCGCCGAAATCGGTTCGGCTTTCGATCGTCGAGGATCGCATCGTTGCCGAGGGTGAGGCTCCCGACACCTGGATAGATCGGGCGCGCGCAGCGGCCCGACAGCTTTCGGCAGGCGGACCGGAATTCGACATCTCCAAGGTTCGTGATGTGAGCCCCGAAGCACGCGCGGCGGAGCACTGGCAGACTTATGTGTCGCGACTGGAGGCCCAAGCGGGCATCATCGTCGCCCAACAAACGGCGAGGGGCGGACATTTCTATATTTCCGGCCTGAGAGACCCGCAGGCCGCCAACCCGCAGGCTCTGCTGTCCGGAACAGGGGTCGATCCTGCTCGCGTTCATTCGCAGTGGCAATTCTATCAGAGCCTTGATCCGAAGTTCGTGCTGAAGCGGCTGATGGCGTCGCTGAGTCCGCCGGATTCGGTACGGCTTTCGATCATCAAGGATCGCATCGTTGCCCAGGGTGAGGCTCCTGCCGCCTGGATAGATCGGGCGCGGGTCGCCGCCCAACAGCTGTCCGCGGACGGACTCTCTCTAGAAATCTCCGAGCTGCGTGAGTTGACCCCTCCGGAACTCACTCATTTGAGGGAGGCTATTCAAGCGGTCGACATTTTCTTCGATTCTGGCAAGGCTGTACCGGGACCAGAGCAACTGCCGGTTCTCGACAAATTGGCGAATCAGTTGAAGCAATTGGCCAAGGACGCCCGCAAGGCAGGCGTAACAGCACAGTTCATGTTGACCGGCCATTCGGACGAGACGGGCCGTGAAACGGCCAAATTGTCCATCAGCGCCGCGCGCGCGGAAACAGTTCGTGCGCTTCTCAAGAAGCGCGGCGTCGATCCGGAATTGCTCTTGGTTCGCGGCGCGGGCACCTTTGAGCCAGCGGAGACTGAAAATAGCCGAACCGGGAGCTCGGCCAATCGCAGAGTTTCGGTTACGGTAAACTTCCACTAGGGCGGAGCCCAGGATATTGCAAAAGAAGATCTGCATGTTGGGCGGGTTCGCTGTCGGAAAGACGAGTCTGGTTCGCAGGTTTGTGCAAAGCATCTTTTCCGAAACCTACTTGACCACGGTGGGAGTGAAAATCGACAAGAAGAGTGTCGCATTCCCGGACAAAACCGTGGATCTGATTTTGTGGGATTTGGCCGGCGAAGACGATATCGGCTCATTCCGCGTCAGCTATGTGCGAGGTGCGAGCGGGCTCGTGCTTGTCGTCGATGGAACCCGCGCCGCTACTCTTGCCGTGGCGCTCACGTTGCGCGAGCGGGCCGAGGCGGAATTCGGCGCTATGCCGTTTGTATTGCTGTTCAACAAATCCGATCTGGTCGATCGGTGGGCAATATCGGATAGTGAAATTAACGAACTGAGGCAACTTGGATGGCAAATCTATCTAACAAGTGCGCTTTCGGGTGAACATGTTGATGATGCGTTTCGTCATCTTGCTTCGATGGTTAGCAAATAGACCATGCATGAATTGCCACGAGAAGTCAGAAGCTGGATTTACGATTTCTTCGACAACGAGCACTCCGTCGCATATCTGAAAATCGACGCCCAGCTTTGCATAGCTGCGAAGGGCGGTAACGTTGAACATTACGGACTCTCATCAGTTCGCATAGGTAAGCCTGTTGCCGAGCAGCTTGAATTTATGGAAGGTTTGCTGCCCTGCCCGGAGCTTCCATATCATATGGCCATGGTCGAACTGCCCAGCGGGCGTGTCGCGGACCTCCATCTTTTTGCTGACAATGCCTGCGTGTGGCTGCTCTTTCTTGACGCCACTGCCGAACGCGACAATAGGCAGCGACTTCAACAGAAGGCTTATGAAATGACGCTCCTGCAAGAGAGGGAGCGTCAACTCAACGAGAAATTACAATCGATGAACGAGGCGTTGAGGGCGAGCCAAGAGGGATTGTCGCGTGAATACCAGCGCGCCGAAGCCCTGCTCCTCAACATTCTTCCGGCGTCTATCGCGGAGCGGCTAAAAGCGCACGAAGAAATTGCAGACAACTACGCAGAGGTGAGTGTGCTTTTTGCCGACATCGTCGGTTTTACGGAAAGAGCGCGGAACGTCGGAGCCGTGACGACGCTCGCTATTTTAAATTACTTCTTCAAGGCGGCGGATCTGCTCTCGGAGCGATACGGCTGCGAAAAGATCAAGACAATCGGCGATTGTGTGATGGTGGTCGCTGGCCTGCCCGCCGCGCGATCCGATCATGCGGAAGCCCTTGCGCACTATGCACTTGAACTGCGGAAGGCGGTTAAGCTCGAACGCTTCGCAGGAGAACCGATAAGACTCAGAATTGGAATTCACTCAGGACCAATCGTGGCGGGCGTCATAGGCAAAAGGCGGTTTGCATATGACCTATGGGGCGACACCGTTAATCTCGCCGCACGTATCCAAACGTCCGCGGAGCCCGATGAAATCCGTATTTCGGATGCAACTCACAAACTGCTTGGACCAAATTTTGCTTGCGACCCACTCGCGGAAACGGAATTGCGTGGTACAGGTCGTGTGCGAATGTGGCGGCTCCCGGGGGAAATCGGATCCTGATATCTGACGTCGCCATCGTTCTTCCCTGCACGGTCATGCGCCCAGTTTCCATCACATAGCCTCGGTCGGCGATGCCCACCGCGGCATACGCGTTCTGGCCTGGGGGATCCTGGTGCCGGGTCTTTTACGCCCAGCATCACGGATGCGCAGTTCATATAACGGCTGGAGGCTGGGCCTAGGTCGGAATGCCCTCCCCCGGCGGCTAAGTAGACACCGCGAAGTACCCGGCGTAACGGTCTGGGTCGAAACGATGACGTCTTGCACCGCAACATCGGTTTCTTCAAGGTAGGGCAACAACGGACATAGATGTCGTTGCTAGCCGATCTGACCGGAAGGTTAACAGCACGATGCCACGCATCATTCGACGATTGGGGGCCAGGAACCTGGCGCGCCTGGCACGGCGTCTCGGAGACCTGACTGCGATGTTTGCCCTGATTGCCAGGCCGCTCGTCTTTGGGATCGCCCTTTTGTTGACAGGTCAGGCACAGGCGCAGGCGCCGGCGACCGCCCCGCCTGAAAGGGTCAAACAGCTGCTCGAGCTTCTCGACGATCCATCAGTGAAGGCCTGGGTGGCCGAACAGCGAAATCAGGACGCCGGGTCAACGGGAGCGCCTGCCGAGACAGGAGCTTCGCCGACCGACGCATCGTCCGGCGCCGTGGCCGCACCCGGCCAGATGAATACGATGGCATCCTCGACGCTTGATGGGATCAGGCATCATATCGAAAGAATCGTGCGAACTTTGCCCTTGCTGCCAGGCCAGTTCGCGCGCGTTCGGGCAGAGACGATGGAGGATATGTCCAGCAAGGGGTCAGCCGCCGTATTTGTGCTGATTGCGATGTTCATCGCTGCCGGCCTGGCACTCACTTGGGCAACGTTCAAGTTCACCCGTCCATTTCGTCTTTGGATTATCGCGCAACCGAAGGATACGCCGATTGGGCGAGCCAAGAAGATTGGTGGTCGCATGCTTTATTCCAGCATGCTGATCGTCTCTTTCGCACTGGGCAGCGCCGGCGCGTTCATGTTGTTCGACTGGCCAATGCTTATCCGCGAGATTGTACTGACATTTCTGATGGCGGCAGTCGTTACATGGGGTGTGCGCATGTACGTCATGGCCATGCTCGTCCCTTCCTTCATGAATGTCGAGAATGCCGTCGAGGTTCGTGCTTTGCCGATCACCAACGAAGCGGCTGACCATTGGTCCTATTGGCTACCCCGGATCGTCGGCGTCTTCGCCTTCTTCGGCGCCGCGTTTATCCTCTTGCCAGGTCTCGGCATCGATCAGGACGGAATGATGGTCCTGTCACTGGGCGCCGACTTCGTGCTGCTGGTGCTCCTGCTGCTCGCGGTTTGGCGTCGGCCAAGAACGCAGCGAGACGGTGCGCGCCACATCGGTCACACGGAAGCGACATGGCTATTGACTGCTTATTTCGTCGTCCTGTTCCTGCAGCGCATCGCCGGCCTTTATACATACTTCTGGTTTACCTTCGCCGCATTCTTCCTGCCTTTTGCAATCGTGATGACGCAGCGCGGGGTTAATTTCGTTCTGCGACCAGGTTCGGAAGATGTCGGCCGGCCTACGATCCCGGCGGTGACGATCGCTGTCATCGATCGCGCAATCCGAATGATTTTCATCTTGGCGGCGGCTTACTTTCTCGCACGTGTCTGGGGTCTGGACATGCAATCCATGCGGGACAGCGATACGACGACGACGTTCATATTGCGCGGCTTGGTCAATGTCGTGGTCATTGCCCTAGCAGCCGATTTCGGCTGGTCGATCATCAAAGCTTTGATCGAACGAAAGCTGGGCATCGAAACACCGCACCCTGTGATCAGCGACGAGGATGTCCCGGTCCTCGATCCGCAGCAGGCGCGGCTGCACACGCTCTTGCCGATCCTCCAGAACATTCTGCTCGCATCGATCATCGTGATGGCGGTGCTTATGATGCTCGCCTCGCTGGGTATCCAGATCGGCCCGCTGATCGCCGGCGCTGGCGTCGTCGGCGTCGCCGTGGGCTTTGGGGCACAAACCATCGTCAAGGACGTCATTTCAGGCGTGTTTTTCCTGCTCGATGATGCGTTCCGTGTCGGCGAATACATTTCATCGGGCAATTACAAGGGTACTGTGGAAAGCTTTTCGCTGCGCTCGGTGAAGCTGCGCCACCATCGTGGTCCGCTGTTCACGATACCTTTCGGTGAACTCGGGGCAGTCCAGAACCAGAGTCGTGACTGGGTTATCGACAAATTCAACATCACCGTTGGTTATGACACCGATATCGACTTCGCTCGCAAGCTGATCAAGCGGATCGGCCTCGAACTGGCGGAAGATCCCGAGTTCAAACACTGGGTGCTCGACCCGATCAAGATGCAGGGCGTACAGGAGTTCGGCGAATACGGCATCGTATTGAGGGTCAAGGCCACAACCAAACCGGGAGGCGCCTTCGGTATGAAACGCAAATTCTATGTACGCCTCCGCCAAGTCTTCAAAGAGCAGGGCATCGAACTCCCATTTCCGACCGTCCAGGTCCAGGGGCTACAGAACCCACATGGGGCAGAGAATGCGCCGTTGGAGATCACACCCGAGTTGAAAATGGCCGTTGCGCAGTCGCACACTATTCGGCGCAGAAAAAAAGCCAGCACACCGGAGTAGGAAAGCTGTGACACCTGCCGGTCACAGCGTCGCTTTCCGCGCATCGCCCGTGGCAGGGATACTCTTCTATCTTCAACCGTTAAGACGAAAAAGACGGTCACGAGGCAGTCTACAACCAGAGTCCGTCCCGAGATTTACATCGGGCTGCGTAAGTTGATACAGCGGTACGTTCGAGACAGCGCCATCGGCTACCTGCCGCGCGTCAGTCACGCGATAAGGACCGTCCCGCGAGAAGCGGCGCGTACGCGGCGAGCCTGCGGGATACGAACTCGGTGAAGAGCCGCACGCGCTTCGTCTTGCGTGTCTCCCCCTGTGTGAGAAGCCAGAGCGTTCCGTACATGTGCAGGTCGGTGCCCGGCACCCTCACCAGTAGGGGGTCGGCATCTCCGACGAAGCACGGCAGTGTCGTCATCCCGAGCCCTTGCCGTACTGCAACGATCTGCGCCTCGCCGTCCGTGGTCCTGAACGGAACCCCCGTGGTACGAACCTCACCCTCGCTGGCCCAATCCGGGATGCCATGAATGCTTATGACGATCCACCGGATGGGATCAGGCGCGCCCGCACGCCACGCGGCTAGTCGATCGCGAGACATGTAGACGCCGCCGAACAGCTCCGGTCCCTTCAGGCCGTGAAGATTGAGCGGCAGGGTTTTGCGGTCGTAGACGACGCGGATCGCGACGTCGGCCTCCCGGTTGGTCAGATTTGCCAGCTCGCCGGACGACAAGATTTCCATCTCGATGTCCGGATGCAGACGCGCGAAATCGGCGAAATCCGGCATGAGCAGGTGTGTCGCGAGGGGCGGTGCCAGCGTCACCCGCAGAAGCCCGCGCACGCTCTGGTCGCGCCCGAAGACGCGCGTCTCCAGCAGGTGCGACGACACTTCCATCTGGTCCGCGAACTCGAGGACCTCCTCGCCCGCAGCCGTCAGGCGGTAGCCCGAAGGCAGCTTTTCGAACATGTGCACCCCGAGGCGTTCCTCGAGCTGGGCGACGCGTCGCAGCACGGTCGAGTGGTTCACACCGAGGCGCTCGGCGGCAGCCCGCACGGAGCCTCCGCGCGAGACGGCAAGAAAGTAGCGAACGTCATCCCAGTCGATCATGGTGCAATCCGGCACCGCGCGGTGCGCCTTCCAAAGCCCGTATTTAACACATCGAACAGCAGTACGGGCGGTCATCATAGCCTATGTCGACGAGCGCGGCCCAATTTCGAACGGCGGACGCCGATCGTCGCGGCTGGCCTCAGTCGTCCAGCCGGATCGATTTCGCACCACCGATGTGCGCGCTTCCGCACTCAACACCTGACGCCGGCGGACCCATTTCGAGGTTCTCGGAGGCAGATGCTGTCCCGACACCACGAAAGGAGAAGTCATGGGAAAGCTTGAGGGTAAGGTTGCAGTCATCACGGGTGGATCGAGCGGCATGGCGCTGGCGAGCGCCAAGCGGTTCGTTGAAGAAGGCGCCTATGTTTTCATCACGGGCCGGAGACAGGAGGCGCTGGACGAGGCCGTCAAGCTGATCGGCCGGAACGTGACCGGCGTGCGCGGCGATGCGGCCAATCTCGATGACCTCGACCGCCTGTTCGATACAGTCAAGCGGGAAAAGGGCAAGATCGACGTTCTGTATGCGAGCGCCGGCACGGGCGAAGCCGTCCCACTGGGCGAGATTACCGAGCAGCATTTCGATGCGACCTTCGGCCTGAATACGCGCGGCACGCTGTTCACGGTGCAAAAGGCGTTGCCGCTGTTCAACGATGGCGGATCGATCTTCATGACCGGATCAGTTGCTTCGGTGAAAGGTTTTCCTGGTTACAGCGTGTATGCGGCGAGCAAGGCGGCGTTGCACGCATTCGCACGCGGGTGGCTCAACGAGCTGAAGGGAAGGAATATCCGGGTGAACGTGCTGCACCCGGGGCCGATCGCCACACCGATGCAGGACCAAGTTCTCGACGAGGAGGGGAAGCGGATGTTCGAATCCCTGATCCCGCGGGGAAAGATGGGGCGTCCTGAGGAAATTGCGACGGCCGCGCTGTTTCTTGCTTCAGACGATTCGAGCTTCGTGAATGGGCTGGAGTTGTCTGTCGACGGAGGCTTCTCGGCCATCTGAAATCGCGGCGGATCGCGGGAAGCGGCTGACCGGCGGGAACTAGCGTGTCCATGATGGAACGCCGGGACGTCTACGCAAAGGACGCCACACAGTAGAACGGATAACCCAGCGCCGTTGAGGGCCGGGGAATCAAGACCAATACGGATCGGAGAAGCACTATGAGCTACGCTATTGTAGGATTCGGTAAGATAGGCCAGGCCCTCGCCCACGCCTTCGCCCGTAAAAACATCGACGTGACCGTCGCGAGCCGCCGGCCGCCCGAGGCGCTGGCGCCGCAGGCTCGGGCGATTGG